>NZ_CP129002.1:300000-597365 GCF_030406085.1 Bartonella sp. TP | reverse complement strand
TTAGCAAAAAACGACATTACGCAATTTGATCAGATGATGGTAATTTATCAAGCTGAGTCTTATATTATTAAAATTTATAATGCCGATGGCTCAATTGCTGGCGCTTGTGGCAATGGCATGCGCTGTGTTAGCAAATATCTCTTTGAGCAAACTGGCGAAAAACGCATAAATTGTCTTGCAGAAAATAGAGTTTTAGTTTGTGAATATAAAGATACAAATAATATTTTTGTCAGTCTAGGCCAGCCAGATTTTTCGCCCCAGGCGATTGGCCTAAATTATATAATAGACGATAGCAGCTCTGTAATGCTACATGAAGGCTTGCCGCCAGCCTTTTTGGTTTCTATAGGCAATCCACATGCAGTATTTTTTTTAGATAAATTACCAGAGCTAGATCAAGTAAAATCATTAGGCGCACAGCTTGAACATCATCCTATTTTTATTAATCGCTGCAATATCAGCTTTGCCAAAATGCAAGACAGCAATAATATTAAGCTCTACACCTGGGAGCGTGGCGCCGGACTAACTCAAGCATGTGGCTCTGCAGCCTGTGCTAGCCTAATAGCCGCTATTAAAAAAGGTTTGACCACCGATTCGGCTTATATACATTGTTTGGGCGGTGTATTAGAAACCAACTGGAAAATTGGGCATGAGGTGATATTGGGGGGAGCAGCGGATTTAGAATTTTATGGTAAATTTAATATTAATAATGGCGAGTTTGAATTATGGCCACCGAAATAGTCAATTTTGGCTGCAGATTAAACAGTTATGAAGCCGAGATAATTCGGCAAAAAGCTAGCCAAGCTGGGCTAGATGAGCATGAGGTAATAATTTTTAACTCTTGTGCCGTAACAAAAGAAGCCTTGCGCCAAGCCAAGCAGTCAATACGCAAAGCCGCGCGAAACAACAGCAAAGCTAAGATTATTGTAACAGGCTGCGGAGCGCAAACTAACCCGGAACTCTTTAGCACCATGCCCGAAGTATCTTTTGTACTAGGCAATGCAGAAAAACTGGAGGTTGCTAGTTACAACGCTATTGCAGCAGATTTTGGCTTGCAAAAATATGAAAAAATACGCGTTAATGATATTATGGAGGTGCAAGAGCATGCCCCGCACTTAATAGATTCCGTAGAAGGAAAAGCGCGGGCTTTTGTACAGATACAAAATGGCTGTGATCATCGTTGTACTTTTTGTATTATCCCATTTGGCCGGGGGCCTTCGCGCTCTGTGCCTATTGGCGCTGTAGTTCGACAAATAGAACAATTATGCACTGCAGGCTATAAAGAAATCGTATTAACCGGCGTTGATTTAACCAGCTATGGCGCTGATTTACCGATTAAAAGCGATTTAGGCATATTGATACAAAATATTCTACAATTAGTGCCACAATTACCGCGTTTACGCTTATCCTCTATAGATTCTATCGAAGTCAATGATCTTTTATTTGAATTGCTAGCTTTTGAGCCAAGGCTAATGCCGCATTTACATCTTTCGCTTCAGGCTGGGGATAATTTAATTTTAAAGCGTATGAAAAGGCGGCATTTACGCGAAGATGCTATTGCTTTTTGCACTAAATTAAAAGAAAAGCGTCCTGAAATAATATTTGGTGCGGATTTAATAGCTGGGTTTCCGACCGAGACAGAAGAAATGTTTAACAATAGTCTAGCGCTTATTAAAGAATGCGGCCTTACCTATTTACATATTTTTCCCTTTAGCGCGCATGAGCAAGTGCCTGCTTCAAAAATGCCTCAAATAGCAAAAGCTAAGATCAAAGCCAGAGCTGCTAAATTACGCGCCGCAGGTGAGCAAGCCTTGCAGCTTCATCTGGCTAGTAAAGTCGGTAAAATCGAAAATATACTGGTAGAAAGTAACCAAAAAGGTCGAGGCGAAGATTATAGCCCTGTGAAGCTGCCAGCTGAGCTAAATTATATACCAGGCTCCATTGTGCAAAAAACTATAATTGCTCATGACAAAAGCTCATTACTAATTTAACAATAGGGGGGGGTAAAATAGTGGCTATATTCAATAACTGGACTAATAAGCTCAAAGGCGGGCTAAAAAGCTCTGCTACTGCGCTAAGCACCAATATTACGGGAATTTTTAAAAACAAAAAGCTAGATGAGACCACTCTAGAAGAGTTTGAGGAAATATTGCTGAGTGCCGATTTCGGCATGAGCGCCACGCAAAAAATACTCGCAAAGATTACTGAAGGTCGCTATGACAAGTCCATTTCTGCACAAGAAGTGCGAACCATCTTGCGCGACGAAATCGCCGCTATCGTTGCACCATGTGCCAAGAATTTTGAGCCCAATACAACAGCAGGGCCGCATGTTATTTTGTTTGTTGGAGTTAATGGTTCTGGTAAAACCACTACTATTGGCAAATTAGCCGCAAAATTCAAAACACAAGGCAAAAAAATTATGCTCGCAGCAGGCGACACTTTTCGTGCTGCAGCTATTGAACAGCTTACAATCTGGGCAAAAAGGTTGGAAATCCCCGTAGTTTCATCTAAAATTGGTGGTGATGCAGCATCATTGAGTTTCGAAGCTTATAGTCAAGCTATTGCACAACAAATGGACATTTTGCTTATTGACACAGCGGGACGATTGCAAAATAAAACTGAATTGATGAATGAATTGGCTAAAATTACTCGCGTTTTAAAAAAAGTAAATCCTGCGGCCCCGCATAGTGTTTTACTGGTATTAGACGGCACAGTAGGACAAAATGCCATAAGCCAAGTTGCCGCTTTTCAACAAAATACTGCGGTAACTGGATTAGTTATGACCAAGCTAGATGGCACAGCCAGGGGCGGTATTTTAGTAGCGATTTGCGAAAAATTTGCTTTGCCTATTTATTATATCGGGGTCGGCGAAGCCATTGATGATTTAAATAGTTTCAATGCCATTGATTATGCCAATAGCATTAGCATGCCATAGGAGAAAAAATGTTAGAGAAGATAAACAAATTACCGCAAGGTAAATTATCGCCATTTACAAAATTAGCCTTAGAAATTGGCCCTTTAGCCGTATTTTACCTGAGTAATGCCAAGGGGCCGTGGCTAATACAGCATATTCCTTTATTTTCCCATTTTACCCAGCCAATTTTTCCCGCTACAGCTTTGTTTATTGTCGCCATTATCATATCGCTTATCGCTTCGCTGGCATTAACCAAACAAGTACCAATCGTACCTTTAGTTTCTAGCGTTTTTGTTATAGTACTTGGCATGCTTACCCTGTGGTTTCACAATGATATATTTATAAAAATTAAGCCAACTATTGTGAATAGTTTATTTGGGCTAACTTTACTTATTGGATTATTATTTAAAAAGCCATTGCTTGAATATATCTTTGACGCGAGTTTTCAGCTAGACCATATTGGCTGGCATAAGTTAACCATACGCTGGGCGTGGTTCTTTTTTGCTTTGGCCGCAGCTAATGAAATTGTCTGGCGAAATTTTAGCACGCAGGCTTGGGCCAACTTCAAAGTTTTTTACGTAACGCCAATTACTATAATTTTTTTCCTATCACAGATACCGCTGATAATGAAGCATTTATTGCCAGCAAATGACCAGCTCTAGCTTTGCAATTGTTCGCAGAAATGAGTCAACTCTTCTAAATCTTTATATTTAAAAATTAATTTACCGCCCTTTTTACCTTGCTGCACTTTAACTTCCAACTGGGTTGCATTGCCTAGAAACTCTTCTAGCTCTACTAATTCTTCAGGTTTTGCTTTTTCTTGTGCTGGCTTTTTCTGTGGCTTTTCGGCTAGCATTTCTTCTACCTGCCGCACAGAAAGTTGCTCGGCAATTATCTTTTTCGCTAATTCAACGGCATTTGGTAAATTGATCAAACAGCGCGCTTGTCCAATATTTAGCTGCCCTGTTTCTAGATAGAGCTGCACTTCTTCCGGTAAAGTTAGTAGCCTTAGCATATTCGTAATGTAGGGGCGGCTTTTTCCCAATTTTTTTGCCAAATCTTCTTGCGTATAATTATAATGCTCAAGCAATTGCTTATAGCCACGCGCTTCTTCTACCGGGTCAAGATCTGCCCGTTGTATATTTTCTACAATAGCTAATTCAAGAGCTTTACTATCTTCTACATGTTTTATTATTGCTGGAATAATTGCCAGATTTGCTGCTTTTGCCGCGCGCCAGCGCCGCTCTCCAGCAATTATTTGATAATTATTATCCGCTAATTTACGCACGATTATTGGCTGCAAAACCCCGTGTTCGGCTATTGAAGCGCTCAAAGACATTAACTCATCTGTACTAAAATTATGGCGTGGATTTTCTGTACTCCGATTTATGTGGTTTATATCTATATATTGCACCAAATTATCTTCTATTGGTACAAATTCACCTTCTAAAAATTCATCAAGATATGAACTATTGTTACTATCGGCTGGCTTATAATTATTACCTATTAACGCAGCGAGTCCTCGACCTAATCTTTTTTTTGATTCTTCTTTTTCCAACTTCCATGCCTCCTTCAATTATGCCAAAGCGCGTTCTTGGGCTATTATTTCGCTTGCTAACTCTAAATAAGCCTTACTACCAGGACAAGCTAAATCATATATTAGCACTGGTTTTCCAAATGACGGTGCTTCGGAAATACGTACATTACGCGGAATAACTGTTTTATAAACTTTATTACCCATAAATTGCCGAACATCCGCGGCAACCTGTTCACTTAATTTATTACGAGTATCATACATGGTCAAGATTATACCTTGAATTTTCAGCTGCGGATTAAGGCCACCACGCACCTCTTTTACCGTGTCCAATAATTGTGTTAATCCCTCCAAGGCTAAAAATTCACATTGTATAGGAACCAATATAGCGTCGGCAGCGCCCATGGCATTAAGCGTAAGCAAATTTAAAGAAGGTGGACAATCTATGAGTACATAATTATAATATTTTCTTACCTCTTCATCATTCATAATTGCTTTTTTTAAGCGTTGGATCCTGTCATCATACGAAGCTATCTCCATTTCTACACCTAACAAATCAAGTGTAGATGGCACTATATCTAAATTAGGCACTTCGCTGTGGCGTGCTGCTTGCATTATTGAGTTGTTATGTACCAACACGTCATAAGAAGAATGGTTCCGATTATTGCGATCAATTCCCAAGCTTGTGGAAGCGTTGCCTTGCGGATCTATATCTATGATCAGAATTTTTTCGCCTATAGCAGCCAAAGCGGTAGCGAGATTTATAACGGTAGTAGTTTTTCCTACTCCACCTTTTTGATTAGCTACAGCTATTATACGTAAATTATTCATCGGCGATAGATTTTCTTTTAACATTACTTATTTCTAATATTATAGAACTAACTTCTATACAAGATATATGTTGCTTTAGATCAAATGTCCAATTTTTATATGCTTGTGTTAATTCTTGTTCGGTATTTTGTCCTTTTTGCAACAAAGCATATGCGCCATTTGCGAAAATCGGCTCGGCAAGCTCAAACAGCTGCGTTAATTGTGTAACAGCACGTGCTGTTACAAGTTGAGCTTTTTGTTGTTGCGCTATATTTTCTATTCTTTGCGCGACAGCTATCGCTGGTAGGGCTAATGTACTTATTATATATTGCAGGAAAGACGTTTTTTTCTTTAGTTTTTCTACTAAGGTAATGTGAAACTTTGGCTTTTTTTTATTAAGAATAGCCAAAACAACCCCGGGAAATCCACCGCCTGAACCAATATCTAAGCAATTATCATAATTTTTGCTATAATTATATAATTGTGCTGAATCCAATATATGCCGGCTCCAGATGTCATTTACAGTATTTGGGCTTATGAGATTTATATGTTTTTGCCATTTTAAAACTTCTTGCTCGTAATATAATAAATCTTCAAATGTTTCACGTGAAACATTTCCAATGATTTGCTGTAAAGTTTCATATTTATGCTTATGCACTTATCCGAGCTCTTTTATAACGCTGTATGTTTGCGATTAACACAGCCAAGGCTGCTGGCGTCATTGCTTCTATATGCTTAGCTTCATAAATAGTTCTAGGTTTATATTTTGCTATCTTAGCTTTTATTTCATTTGAAAGACCGGATATTATCTCTATATTCAATTCTTCTGGAATATTTAATTTTTGCTCTTGCTCTATTATATCTTTTTCATGCTGCTGGCGAGCTAAGTAGACATCATATTTAGCTTCAATTTCTAAGATTCTAGCTATGTCCAAATTTATTGCGTTTAATTCTGGCACTATTTTCTGCAATAATTTTATATCTATCTCATTATAAGCTAATAATTCATATAAGCTTCTTTTTGTGCCATCTTGATTCAGATGAATATTATAATTTTCTGCTTGCTTTGGAGAAATTTTGTGAGATTTTAAAATTGCTCTTCCATGATCCAACAGAGCTTTTTTCTTCCCAAAAGCTACAATGCGCTCACTGCGAATTATATTCCAGCTTTCACCGATTGTCGTTAATCGTTGATCAGCATTGTCAGCACGCAAATAAAGACGAAATTCTGCCCGAGAAGTAAACATACGATAGGGTTCGCTAGCACCATAATTGATTAAATCATCGATCATAACACCGATATAAGATTCTGTACGGGAAAGAGAAACAGGGTTTAGTTTTTGGCTATAACGCGCCGCATTCACACCAGCAATTAAGCCTTGTGCCGCAGCTTCTTCATATCCTGTAGTACCGTTAATTTGTCCAGCCAAGAAAAATCCAGGCATTTTACGTAATTGCAAACTATAATCCAACTCACGTGGATCAATATAGTCATATTCTATGGCATATCCGGGCTGTAAAAATTCAGCATGTTCTAATCCACGAATAGAATGTACCAACAATTTTTGCACATCTAGGGGTAAAGAGGTCGAAATACCATTTGGATAAATAACATCACTATCAATAGCTTCTGGCTCTAAAAATATTTGATGTCCATCTCTTTCACCAAATTTTACAATTTTATCTTCGATAGAAGGGCAATAACGTGGTCCAATACTACTGATATCACCGCTATACATCGCTGATTTATGAAGATTTTCTGTTATAATCTTATGCGTTTGGTTGTTAGTACGTGTAATAGCACAAACTATCTGCGGATTTACAATTTCTTTAGTTAAAAAAGAAAAGGGTTCTAAGATTTCATCAGCAGATTGCTTAGCAAGACTATCCCAATCGGTGGTTTTTTTACTAAGCCTAGGCGGGGTGCCAGTTTTTAATCTACCAATATTTAAATTTAATTTTCTTATGGCATTTGCTAAATCCGTGCTAGCATTTTCGCCAAACCTGCCTGCTGTGGTTTTTTCAGAACCAATATGTATAAGACCATTTAAGAATGTACCGCTTGCCAATACTAAAGCAGCACAAGTGATTTTTTTATCATTTTCTAATTTTACACCAGCTATTTTTTGCTCATCATCAAATATTATAGCTGTTACTTCCCCTGCTAATATTTCTAAATTAGGCATAGTTTGCAAAAGCTTTTGCACGGCATTTTTGTATAAACCACGGTCAGCTTGCGTGCGTGGACTCTGTACTGCATAGCCTTTACGCTTATTTAAAATACG
The DNA here is from genome assembly GCF_030406085.1 of Bartonella sp. TP. Classification (NCBI taxonomy): domain Bacteria; kingdom Pseudomonadati; phylum Pseudomonadota; class Alphaproteobacteria; order Hyphomicrobiales; family Bartonellaceae; genus Bartonella; species Bartonella sp. TP. The sequence continues at coordinate 589,825 of NZ_CP129002.1, read as the reverse complement.
CATTTGAATGGCCGCATGGTCGGCAGCCAGCCCCATAATACCATCTAAGGCGTCAATTTCTTTGACCAACTGACCTTTACCTATACCACCAATTGCAGGATTACAGGACATAGCGCCGATAGTGTTAAGATTATTAGTTATTAATAATGCTCTAGCTCCAGCGCGAGACGCTGAGGCAGCAGCTTCCACTCCAGCATGTCCACCGCCTATAACAATAACATCAAAATCCTGTTTCATAATTCTCACCAATGTTTCACGTGAAACATTTTATTTGCCAATACAAAATTGTGAAAAAACTATATCTAAAATGTTTTCCACATCGATTTTACCAATTATCTTACCTAAATCGCTAGCAGCTATACGTAAATACTCTGCTCTAATTTCTGTAGGTAGATCTATTGATGCTATAGCAAGATCCAAAGAATCCAGTGTTTTTTGTAAAAGTTCAATATGTCGTTGCTTAGCTGGAATGATAGTACCATATTTAGGCAAATATTCAAGCAGATATAGTTCCAAAGCTTCACGCAATCGCGCTATACCTATATCATTTTTAATGGAGATAGCAAAGTTCTTGCTACATTCTGGGACATTTAGTAAGTTAATATTAGTTTTATCTATTTTATTATTAATAAACCAAATAGGTGCGCTAATTTTTGGAATATTTACGGTAGATTCACCTGTGGCATCGTGAATGTAAAATACAATATCTGCATTTTGTAATTGATCCAAGGCTTTATTTATACCAATTTTTTCAATTTCATCCTCTGTATCCCGCAAGCCAGCTGTGTCAAACAAAAACACTTCCACTCCGTGCAAAATTAATTTACCTTCAATTACATCCCTAGTAGTTCCAGCTTGTGGCGTTACTATAGCTAATTCTCTACCGCATAATTTATTGATTAAACTTGATTTACCAGCATTCGGTGGACCGATTATAACAATTTTTAATCCATTTTGCATGATATTACTGATTTTTACAAAGCTCAGATGAGTTCTTAATTGCTTGGCTAAATCTGCTATATTTTGCCAAATCTTATTATTGTCAAAAGCAGCTATATCCTCTTCAGTGCTAAAATCTAATTCTGCTTCTATAAAAGCCATGGCTTTTAGCAAAAGCTCCCGCCAATTGGCATATAATTGTGTGGTTTGCTTAGAGGCTCCTAAAATACTTAATCTACGCTGACTTTCTGTTTCTGCTTCTAATAGATCGGCCAAGGATTCGGCTTGTACTAAATCTATTTTGCCATTCATAAATGCCCGACGTGAAAATTCACCTGCAAATGCCTGTCTAGTATTTTTATAGAAACTGAGTTCTGTTAAAAAAGCTGCAACAACAGCTTTAGAGCCATGTAAATGAAATTCTGCACAATCTTCGCCAGTAAAACTATTTGGGGCAGGGAAATAAGCAACCATGCCGTAATCTAATATTTCATTTGTTGCTGTTTTAAGTGCAGCATAATGCATATAGCGCGGTTTGATAACTATATTAGCTGTGATGGATTGTACTATATTACGAGTATTTGGCCCGCTTACACGAATAATAGCTATAGCACAGGGCAAACTACCGCTAGAAAGCGCATAGATAGTTTCCATTTTTATTGTCTATTATTCATAGACTCAAAGAATTCAGCATTATTTTTTGTTTGCTTTAGTTTATCAACTAAAAATTCTAAGCTTTCCATAATACCCATTGGATTTAAAATACGACGTAGCACAAAAATCTTTTGCAATTCTTGGCGATCTACCAACAAATCTTCTTTTCTGGTACCGGATTTTAAAATATCTATAGAAGGAAAAACTCGCTTCTCGGCAATTTTACGATCTAATACTATTTCACTATTACCTGTACCTTTGAATTCTTCAAAAATAACTTCGTCCATACGGCTACCTGTATCTACCAAGGCAGTAGCTATTATAGTTAGCGAACCACCTTCTTCTATATTACGAGCAGCCCCAAAAAAACGTTTTGGCCGCTGTAATGCATTTGCATCAACACCGCCAGTTAACACCTTGCCAGAAGAAGGTATAACAGTATTATATGCCCTACCCAAACGCGTTATAGAATCTAGTAATATTACAACATCACGGCCTTGCTCTACCATACGCTTGGCTTTTTCTATAACCATTTCAGCCACCTGCACATGTCGAACGGCTGGTTCGTCAAAAGTAGAAGACACAACCTCGCCCTTTACTGAGCGCTGCATATCTGTTACTTCTTCTGGACGTTCATCTATTAGCAAAACTATCAGATAACATTCAGGGTGATTTTCTGTAATTGAATGGGCGATATTTTGTAGCAAAACTGTTTTACCAGTACGTGGTGGCGCTACTATTAATGAACGCTGCCCCTTGCCCAAAGGCGCTACTATATCTATCACTCGAGCCGACATATTGCGGTTATTACCAGTGTCAATTTCCATTTTAAAGCGCTCGTTTGGAAAAAGCGGCGTTAAATTGTCAAAATGGATTTTATGTCTAGTTTTTTCCGGTATTTCATTATTAATTGTAGATATTCTTGAGAGTGCAAAATAACGCTCGCCATCTTTTGGCCCTCTTATCGGACCTTCAACAGTATCTCCAGTTTTTAAAGAGAATTTGCGTATTTGCGTTGGAGAAATATATATATCGTCAGGACCGGGTAGATAATTTGCATCTGATGAACGAAGAAAACTAAAACCATCCGGCATAATTTCTACTACACCACGGCCAATAATCTTTATATCTTGCAAGGCTAATTTTTTTAAAATCGCAAACATAAGTTCTTGCTTACGCATTACACTTGCATTTTCTACATCAAGCTCTTCTGCAAATGCTAAAAGCTGCACCGGATTTTTATTTTTTAGAGTTTGAAGATCCATCTCGTTCATTATTTGATCCCTTATAGGGGTTTAAATATAACTACAAAAACTGCAATTATCATTAATATTGTAGGAATTTCATTGATAACTCGCCAAGCTTTTTCGCTTAGCTTATTTTGGTTTATTTGAAATTGTTTATATGAATAATACAGAAACAAACTAAACGCTATTAATAAAAAACCCGCTAAAAATTTTATATGTAACCAAAGACCAGTAAGGTCGTAAATATATTTACCCAATAAATATCCTGTAATAGCGCAGCCAAGCATGGCCGGTACCAGAATATAGAAAAACAAGCGTTTTTCCATTATTTTAAACGTTTCTGACTGTTTAGAATCAGAAATAGCAGAGCAATGATAAACAAAAAGTCGTGGTAAGTAAAGTAGGGCAGCCATCCAAGAAATTACAAATATCATATGCAAGGACTTAATCAACAAATAATATTTTACTATTAGCATATATTATAATTTCTAACTTTATTTATCAATAGCTCTACATTTGCCAGTGGCGTTTGCGGCAATATACCATGTCCTAGATTAAAAATAAAATCTTTATTTGCTAAATTCAATAATATTTCATCGATTGCCTGTTCTAGAGACTTACCGCCAGAAATTAAACATAATGGATCTAAATTGCCCTGTATAGTTATTTTATCTTGTAGCTTTTTTAACGTAGAAAAATCAGCACGCCAATCTACGCTTAAGCCGTCAATAGAAATTTGCTCAACATAAAGTGACATTGCTGTAGAATCTATTCCTTTAGGAAAAACTATTATAGGAATATCAGGATAAAGCTTTTTTACTAAATTAATCAATTTGGCAGTAGGTTCAATGCAATATTGTTGCAATTCTTTTTGGCTCAAGATACCAGCCCAAGAGTCAAAAATTTGTATTAAATTAGCACCAGCTTTAATTTGCTCAATAAGGTAAAGCGCAGAAAATTGCGTTAGAAGATCAAGCAACTGTAAAAATTCTTTTTTATGTTGCATAGAAAACAAGCGGGCTGGGGCTTGATCTGGGGTCGATTTACCAGCAATCATATAGCTGGCCACGGTCCATGGTGCACCGCAAAAACCTATAACATCTTTATTTGCTGGTAAAAATTCACGCAACATGGAAACTGTTTCAAAGATTGGTTGTAATTTTGCTAAGTTTAAATGTAAATCTTTAGTACTAAGCGAAACTATTTCATTGAATGTTATTTTTTGTAATTTTGGTCCAAAATCTGGGATAAATTCTAGATTAAAACCTAGAGCATGGGGAACAACCAAAATGTCAGAAAATAAAATGGCGGCATCAAAATCAAAGCGCTTTATCGGCTGTATAGATATTTCAAAAGCTATTTTGCTATTATAGCATAAATCAAGAAAGCTATTTTGCTGGCTACGCAAAGCACGATATTCTGGTAGATAACGACCAGCTTGGCGCATAAGCCAAATAGGGGGGGATGAAGAGCGAGCTTTTTGGAAAAGTATGGACATGTAAAGATAATATAATAATAAAAGATATTAATATATATATTATTATTATTTTTATTATAGCCTGTGATTAAGTCGAATAATTTTTTTTTATAAATATTTGCTGCGGTTAAGATAATATAAAAATATAGCTATAGCAATAGGTTATAAAAAATTATTGATATATTATCAACTTGTTAATAAGTTTTTCTTATGTTAATTATTTGTTAATAACTTTTAGAGTTATACATGGGCTTAATAATTTATTAACAGAATCTTAATCTTTTCCACAGTTATACATAGTTATGCACAAGCAAGACACAGCTTTTAATTTACATCTTATTTCTGACGCTACTGGCGAAACATTAATCTCGCTTGGCCGAGCGGTTGCTGCGCAATATAGTAGTGAATATAGGGTAGATGAGCATATTTATATCATGGTGCGTAATCGTGAACGCTTGACTAAAGTTATAGAGAATATAGCAGCTAATAAGGGTATTGTGTTATATACTATGGTTAGCCAAGAATTATCGCAAATTCTCGAAGCGGCTTGCCAACAATTATCTGTGCCTTGTAGCGCGGTGTTGGAACCTATATTTGCAGCTTTTCAAGATTATTTCAAAGTTCCGGCAATACGCCGTGTTAGCGCACAACATGTCTTGAATGAAGAGTATTTTAAAAGGCAAGAAGCTTTAAATTATAGTTTGGCTCATGATGATGGACAGCTGCCAGGTGGTTTAGCCGAGGCAGATATAATTTTATTGGGTATTTCACGTACTTCCAAAACTCCGACTAGTTTATATTTGGCCAATCGTGGTTTTAAAACAGCAAATATACCAATTATCTTAGATATGAAATTGCCTGCAGGTTTTTTTGCAGCAGAATCAGCTTTGAAAATTGGGTTAATTGCTCGGATAAGTCGTATAGCCTCTATTAGAAAAAATCGACCTTTGGGCAGTATTGCTGCTATTGAGCAATATAGCGATCGGCGCTTTATTCATAAAGAAATGATGTATGCCAAACAAATTTATGATAAATATAATATACCTATTATAGATGTTACTAACCATTCGGTAGAAGAAATAGCCACTAATATTTTGGCTATACGTAAAATCTATAGCTAGGGGGGGATATTATATGAGTAAATTGATTTTAGCCAGCCAAAGTCAAATACGTTGTGAATTGTTGAAAAATGCTGGCGTAGAATTTTGCGCTAAAAAATCTAATATTGATGAGCGAGCTTTTGATGAAAAATTGTCTGGCTTAGCCGTAGGGCAGCAAGCTTTGCAATTGGCTATAGCGAAGGCTATGGATGTTTCAAAAGCTCATCCAGATGATTATATTATTGGCTGTGACCAAATGTTGGAATTTGAAAATAAGCCAGTGCATAAGGCAAAATCGATTGTTGAAGCTAGTATTAGACTAACAGCTTTTAGCGGTAAAAGCCATTTTTTACATAGTGCGGCGGTTTTGGTAAAATCTGGCAAGGTTTTATGGCAAATAGTTAAGCTTTCTAGCTTGAAAATGCGTGATTTAACTAGCCAAGATATCAAAAGCTATTTGCAGCAAATTGATAAGGATACCATTTTTTCGGTTGGATGCTATCAAATTGAAGGTTTGGGGATAAATCTTTTTGATGCTATTGAAGGTAATATGTTTGACATTATGGGGCTGCCACTTTTAGAGTTATTGGCGATATTACGGGAGTATAATTTATGAAACGGGTTTTTTTACTAGGCAGCAATATTGAAAATTCGCTTTCGCCTTTTATTCACAATTATTGGCTAAAAAAATATCAATTAGATGGGTCTTACGAAGCGCTTCCGATGAATATTGCACAAGCACCAAATTTTTTGCGTAATTTTGCCAAGCAGGGTTTTGTCGGTGGTAATGTTACAATGCCTTTTAAGAAAATGGCTTATCATCTTAGTGATAAGACAACTGCAACAGTTAGTGCAGCCAATTTACTTTGGATGGAGGATGGCGCTATAATTTCTGGTAATAGTGATGCGTATGGTTTCCATAAATTATTAGCTTATAACGGTTTAGGAAAACTTAAACCTGATGCGCGTAGTCGTTCGGCTCTGGTATTAGGTTCAGGCGCCACTAGTAAGGCAGTAGTTTCTGTGTTAGCTGCCAAAGATTATTTTATTTATATTGCTAGTAGAAAAGTAAAAGAAAGCCAAGAGATAGGTTATAATATATCTCAAATACCTTATTGGGATATTGGTTCTGATTACGCTATGATTATTAATACTACACCTTGTACAATGCAAAATTATGATAGTACAGAGTTTTTAGAGCTTTTAAATTTGCCAAAAATTGCTAAATCTAACAATAGAATTTGTATAATAGATTTAGCATACGTACCATTTCAAACAAAATTATTAGAGCAGGCGCAAAAGCTAGGTTTTGAACAAATGGCAAATGGTATGGTAATGCTGCTAGAACAAGCAGCTTATGGTTTTGAAAAATGGTTTGGAGTAATGCCAGAGGTAACTCCAGAACTTTTAGATATTTTACAAGAGGTGTTGTAGAATGAAAGTAGCTATATTAACTGGCTCTATAGCAATGGGAAAAACCAGCATAGCTAATTTAATGCGCTCTAAGGGCATTCCAGTATTTTGCGCCGATTCTTGTGTGCATGAATTATATAAAACGCCAGCTATTGTAGCGCAAATAGCCTGTATGTTTGGCGATGTTATAGAAAATGGCGTGGTTAATAGGCAAAAATTGGGTCAATATATTTTATATGATCTTGAGGCTAAGGCAAAATTAGAAAAATTGATTCATAGCTATGTTCGGCTCAATGAAATAGAGTTTTTAGAGCAAGAGCAAAAAAAGCAATCGCCGATTAGCGTAATAGATATGGCGTTGTATTTTGAAAATGGCGCCGTTAAAAAAATTGGTGACTATGAAATAGAAGCAGTTATAGTAGTAACCACAACGCCAGAGCAGCAGCGCAAGCGGGCTTTATCTCGCGCTGGTATGAGCGAAGAAAAATTAAATAGAATATTGTCGTTGCAGATGGACTCTGTAGAGAAAATTGCACTTGCTGATTATGTAATAGATAATTCCGGTAGCCTAGAATATGCAGAGCGGCAGATAAATGCAATATTAGGCGTGATGGAAATAGAAAATTATGCAAAAGGGTAAGATAGAAATAGTTCTTGATACCGAAACTACAGGGCTGGACAAGCGTAGCGATAGGCTTGTAGAAATTGGCTGTGTTAAATTACTAGATTATGTAGAAATTGACCAATATCATCAATATATAAATCCTGGTTGCCATATTCCAGAAGAAGTAGTAAAAATTCACGGCATTACCGATGAATTTGTTAAGGACAAGCCTAATTTTCAGTCTATCGCGTTGAGTTTTTTAGAATTTATTGGTAGCCATAATATTGTAGCCCATAATGGTTTTTTTGATTTGGGCTTTCTTAATGAAGAATTACGGCGTGCGAAATTACCAAAAATCGACAATGAGCGTTTGATAGATTCTTTAAGCCTGGCCAGGCAGAAATTTCCTAATCAGCCTAATAAATTAGATGATTTATGCGCGCGCTATAATATTGATAATAGCAAAAGGGTTTATCATGGTGCTCTATTAGATGCCCAGCTATTGGCAGAAATATATGTAGAATTATCTGATGCACGTCAGATAGGCATGGATATTTTTGGCGAGCGCCCAGTAGATGAAGCAGCATGGCTAGAGATAAAAGAGCAAATAAATACCAGAGCAAAAAAAGCATTATCTTTGGCAGAAATTGCCCAGCATAGAGAGTTTGTAAAGCAGCTAGGGGCAAATTCACTGTGGGAGCGATATTATGAATCTAAACAAAAATAGTCATGTATGTTTAATTGACGGTTCTGGCTATATTTTTCGCGCTTATCATGCTTTGCCAGCGCTAACGCGAAAAAAAGATGGGCTACCAATTGGTGCCGTAGCTGGCTTTTGCAATATGCTATATAAGTTTCTTTGTGACATTAAGGCTACTGCGTTGCAGCATAGGCCAACGCATTTGGCGATAATTTTTGACCATTCTAGCGATACTTTTAGAAAGCAATTATATCCGGAATATAAAAGTCACCGACCAGTACCGCCGGGCGATCTTATTGTGCAATTTGCGATAATTCGTAAAGCCGTTGCTGCTTTTAATATTGCCATGGTCGAAAAACCGGGTATGGAGGCTGATGATATAATAGCTACCTATGCTGCCCAGGCGGCAGCTCAGGGGGCCAAGGTTACTATCGTTTCTAGCGATAAGGATCTAACCCAGCTGGTTGATAATAATATTAGTATGTATGATGCCGCAAAAGATAAAACGATAAATAGAGAGCAGATAGTGGAAAAATGGGGTGTAGGCCCCGAGCAAATGGTTGATTTACAGGCTCTAATTGGCGATTCTAGTGACAATGTACCAGGAGTAAAAGGGGTAGGAGTAAAAACGGCCGCTAGCTTGCTGCAGCTTTATGGCAATTTAGAAAATATCTATGCTAATTTAGAGGCGATATCGTCAAAATCTTTGTTAAAGAAATTGCAAGAGGGCCAGGAAAAAGCTTTTCTTTCTAAGCAATTGGTAAGTTTAAAGCGCGATGTTGAGCTAGAGCAAAATTTAGAAGATTTTATTATAATTGGTTGGCAAGATAGCGAGCTAATTGGTTTTTTAAAGGGCCTAGAGCTGAATTCTCTATGCCGACGTATTGCCAGCCATAATGATATCGATTTGCAAGCGATTGATGCTTGTGAAATTGATGTTAAGTGGCAAAAAGCATCAGCAACAGAAGAACAAACTGCAGAAGATGCGCCTGCCACCCCTATGAGCTTAGTGCAGAGCTTGCAGCTAAAATATACAAACCTGCCAGCAGAATCTATTGATCTTGCCACTGCTGAGGAAATAACTAAATTATTTAGCGCCATACAGCAGAATTTAGTCTTTGCCATTTATTGTAATGCGGACACTATTTACATCGCCCTTGATGAAGAGCAAGCCTATAGCTTTGGTTATGATATTTGTGATGCGCAGCAAATGCGGGTTTTGCTAGAAGATGAAGCGATTTTAAAAATTTCGCATGATATAAAATCTCAACTATCATTATGGCAAGAAAAATTTGGCCCAGGGATAAATTTGCAGTATTATGATGATGTTATGCTCATGGCCTATGTGCTTAACACTAGTGCAAAATGTGATCTAGCCGCTCTAAATACGCGCTTTTTAGCAAAAGCTGATTTACCAGTAATTACGCAAATTTATAGATTGCATCAGCTTTTGCGACCTTGGATGGTAGCAGAGCAGCAAAATTATATTTATGAAAGTTTAGAAAAACCAATGATCCGCGTATTGTACGATATGGAGCAAGCGGGAGTAAAAATAGATATTCAGCTTTTGGCTGATCTTTCGGCACAATTTGCTATCAAATCTGCAGAGCTAGAAAAGGTAATTTATAACTTAGCTGGGCAAGAATTTAATTTAGCCTCGCCAAAACAGATGTCAGAAATATTATTTGGCAAATTATTACTGGGCTCGGGTAAAAAAACTAAATCTGGCCAATTATCTACCGATATAAAAGTCTTAGAAGAATTAGCGGCAAATGGCTATGAAATCGCAAATGCCATAATAGAATGGCGGCAAATAAATAAGCTAAAAACCACTTATAGCGATGTTTTGCCAAAATGTGCCGACGCGCAAGATAGGGTACATACCAATTACTTACTGGCGGCTACTACTACAGCCAGGTTAGCTTCTAGCGAGCCAAATTTGCAGAACATCCCCATACGTACGCTTGCTGGACGAAAAATACGCCAGGCTTTTATAGCGCCAGAGGGTAAGATTTTGTTGTCTGCCGATTATAATCAAATAGAGCTGCGTTTGCTCGCCCATATTGCCAAGGTTGAACCCTTGCTACAGGCTTTTGCCCAGGCCCAAGATATTCACGCCCTTACAGCGGCCAAGATTTTTAATATTCCGCTAACTCAAGTAACACCACAAATTAGACGCCAAGCAAAGGCTATTAATTTTGGTATTATTTATGGCATTTCTTCTTTTGGCTTGTCACGGCAATTGCAAATTTCGGCTGTAGAGGCACAAAACTATATTAAAACTTATCTTGAACAATTTAGTGAAATTAAGGATTATATGCAGCAAACGCGTGAGTTTGTTCATAAATATGGTTATGTTACTAATCTCTTTGGGCGTAAGATTTTATACAGTAGTTTAGCCAGTGCTAAAGGTGCCCTGCGGGCAAATTTGGAGCGCGCTGCGATAAATGCTCGCATTCAAAGCAGCGCAGCAGATGTTATAAGGCGGGCTATGATAAAAATGCCCGCTGCCTTGGCAGCCGCAAATTGTAGTGCAAAAATGCTATTGCAAGTACATGATGAATTGATATTCGAGGTAGAGCAGGGTGATGAAAAAGCCAGTGCGGCGACTATTCAAAAAACTATGGAAGAGGCAATGCAGCCGATTTTAGAGCTAAGCCTGCCGTTAAATGTAGAAATCGGCTTGGGCCAAAATTGGGATAGTGCGCATTAGCTAGCCATAGCATCTATTTCTATAGGTTGCTGCGTAGATGGCTGCAAATGCACCCTTGCCTTGATTGGCAAATGGTCAGAAGCTGTTTTGGCTAGTTTGCTATTATGAATAGAAGTATAGAGCAGCATATCTTTTTTAGAGGCAAAAATACGGTCTAGGCTAAAAATAGGATACCGTGCTGGAAAGCTGGCTTTGTGGCTGGGATGTAGGTGAAAATGGTCGGTTAAGGAATGCAGGGACGAGCGTGCATTTTTGCGCCATTCATTAAAATCGCCAATCAGAAAGCTGGGCATGGCATATTTGCGCTCAAATATCTCTAAGATAGTTTTTACCTGGTCTTTGCGGCTTTTGTGTAGCAGGCCAAAATGGGCTGAGATAACACAAAAACAAATGCCCAGTTTTTTAAAAATAGCAAATAGTGCCCCTCTGGGTTCAAGGCCTGGCAATTCTATTTGCTCAATGGTAATAAGCTCAACATTTTTGTAGAATATTGCATTGCCATGCCAGCCTAGGCTTGCTGGTTTTTTGGTTTTTAATGGCGCATAATATAGCCCAGTTTCTTGCTGCAAATAGATCGGGTCTATTACTGTTTCCCTTTTGCCAAAGCGTTTGTCTACCTCTTGCAATGCTATTATATCGGCATCGCATTCTTTGATAACCGCCACTATGCGTTCGGGGCTGAACACACCGTCGACCCCGACGCATTTATGGATATTATAGGAGGCAATTGTTATCTGTGGCATGCTATCTGTCGCGATTTGAGCCCATTATTTGCAAAAGAGATACAAATAAATTGATAAAATCTAAGTAAAGATTTAACGCGCCCATTACAATTTTGCGCCCCATTGTTTCGCTATTGTCACCTGCATAGTAAAATTCTTTTATTACTTGTGTATCATAGGCAGTAAGGCCAGCAAAAATTAACACACCTAATATGCTCAAGCCAAATTGAAAATTGGCAGAATGAAAAAACATATTAATCAGCGAGGCAATTACTAAGCCAAACACGGCCATGATTAAAAATGTACCCAACGGCTTAAGGTCATGCTTTGTAGTATAGCCATAAAGCGAAAGTGCGCCAAAGCTAGCAGCACTTAGCAAAAAGCTCTGTGCTATTGCGCCCTGGCTATATACTAAAAATATAGAAGATAGCGAGGCACCAACCAAAGCAGCATAGCCCAGAAAAATACCGCGCGCGGCCTGTGTGCTAAGGCTGTTTATTCTAAAGCTAAGAAAAAAAACCACCCCAATCGGCGCTAGCATAATTAAATAACGCAATGGGCTTAGATAAAGGGCGCGACCAAATTCGGTAAGGGCTAAACCCTGGCCTTGGCCCAGATTGATTATTTGTGTGGAAGTGGCTGGGTTGGAAGCTATGCTTAAAGATGCGATAATATAAGCACTAAGTGCCGTAACTAGCAGGCCCAGGCCCATTAATGCATAAACGCCTACCATATAATTACGCAACCCTTGGTCCACGGAAGCATCCGCGCTAACCACTTTCATATTTCTAATATTGCTGAAATCTTGCATGATCACTCCTTCAAGTTATAATCCATATAATATAACCGATTCGGGTATAATTTTGTTAATATTTTTTAATATATATGGTTGTACTCGCAAAAGGTTGCAAATTTATTTAATTATAATAACAAAGCGGCTTTTCGATTCGCATCTTCGCCATTATTTGAATCATAGTAAAAGGCTTTGGTTTTTTCTAAATTTTTAACAATAAACCACGCGACGAATAGAATTACTATTTTATACCATAATATCTCTTTAGTCGTTAGCGAATCTATTTTATCACGTAAAATATTTCTTAGGCGGAACCATATAATGCTCCCTATAACGTAATTTATTATTAGTTCTGAACCTAGAACTATTGATTCATTATACACAGGATAGTTGCAACAAATAATAAAAAAGCCCCAAAATATAATAGCGGTGAAGGAGGCAACGAAAAAGTTTAAAGCGCGTAGGGCATATAGCTTGACTAGCCACTGGTTTAGGCTAGGGTCGCCTTGATTGCTGATTGCGTCATAGTAATACCTTTATTTTGTAAATAATTTCATATATCAAATATATTTTTAGCATGTCAAGCTATGTTTATTCTTTTGGCTTGAGCATTTCGTGGATGATTATACACAGGGCACCGATGGTGATGAAACTATCGGCTAGGTTAAAAATAGCAAATCTAAAAATATTTGGCACATGAAAATAGATAAAATCCACCACATAGCCTAAGCGCAGGCGGTCGCACAAATTGCCCAGAGCGCCGGCTATTATCAGCACATAGCCGATTATGCTGAGGATGTGCGTGCTTTTTGCTAGCATATAGGCCAAAAACGCTATAATCACCCCTGTGCTTAAACTTAGCAGCCAAGCGCTATTTTGCTCTAGCAAAGAAAAGGCTATGCCAGTATTGCGGCTATAATGCAATGCTAAAAATGGGGTTAAGTTTATTGCCTCGCCGGGGGCAAGCAGATGCGTTATGGCTATTTTGCTATATTGGTCTATTAGCAAGAGCATTATAATATAGGGGGTTTTTAAAAATAGCTGTTTCATAATACATCACGCTTTATTTCATAGAGCATAAGGGCGGTGGCGATGCTTAGATTTAGCGAGTCGGCCATGCCCGATTGGGGGATTTTTACAAGATGCTGGCAGCTTTTGGCTAGGTTTTCGCTCAGGCCTTGGCTTTCATTGCCCATCAATAATAGATTGATTTTATTATTATAATCTAATTTTCGATAATCTGTTTGCGCGGTTAGATAGGTGCCGATGGTATGAAATTTATTTTTGCTAATGAAATTTATAAATTCCTCTTCACTTGCCTTATATAACTCTATGGCAAAAATTGACCCCATAGTGGCCCGCACTGCTTCTACACTAAAAGGGTCGGTAGTTTCGCCTATTAATATTAGTTTTTTTATGCCTGTAGCATCGCAAGTGCGGATAATTGTGCCTAGATTTCCAGCATCACGAATACGGTCTAAGGCTAGATAGGTTTCATTCGCCTTTGCTTGAAATTTTGCCAAGGAATGCAAACGTTGCTTAAAGCTAGCCAGGACCATTTGTGGATTATCGCGTCGGCAAATATTGCCTAATATCACCTCGCTGGTTTGAATTATTTGGGCGCCTTGCTCTAAACTTTTGCTGATGGTTTGATTTAGCAAATTGGCATTTTTTGCCTGTGCATTGGCAAAGAGAAGAGTAGAAATTTCCCAACCTTGCTGCAATCCAGATAGCACTAGCTTTAGCCCTTCTGCTAGAAATAATCCGCTTTGGCGACGATATTTTTTTAAAGCCAGCGTTTTTAAAGCTTTTATACTAGGATTCGCGGTGCTGTTAATGGTTTTTATATTCATGATTTATAATAAAACGACTAAATAGTGAGGTAGATAGGGCACGCTTCGTATTTTCTTCACGCAAGATAAGCTCGCCTGATTCGACATTTGCTTGGCCAAAAATTTCTTGCATTAAGCGCTGTAGCGTTAGATAAGAAGCTCGAATGGAATAGGCTGTTAGGATAACTCCTAGGCCGTTTTTATCCAGCAGCTCGCGGCATAGGCTTAGCAAAGCTGGTAGATCTTCGAATAATTGCCAAATTTCACCCTTATTGCCACGGCCATAGGCTGGTGGGTCAAGCAGAATTAAATCATATTTATTATTGCGCCTGGCTTCGCGCTGGGCAAATTTTGTTGCATCTTCGGTTATCCATCTTATTGGCAAATGGTTTAGCCCAGCTATTGCTTGGTTTTCTTTGGCCCAGGCAATGGCACGTTTTGAAGAATCGACATGGGTAACCTGCGCCCCTGCATTTGCTGCAATAAGGCTGGCCAATCCGGTATAGGCAAATAAATTTAGGGTTTTGGCACCTGGCTTTACGCGTAGTAGTTTTTCTATAAAGCACCAATGCGCTTCTTGCTCGGGGAAAAAGCCAATATGCCTGAAAGAGGTAAAGCGGCCAAGAAATTTCATAGAGCCGCGTTGCAAAACAAAACTAGGTGCCAGGGCGCTTTTGGGAAAATGCCACCGGCCTACGCCTTCTTCTTCGGTATTTCCAGTAAATTCTGCGTCAATATCCTGCCAGGCCTTGCGATCTAAGCTCGGTTGCCAGATAGCTTGCCCTGCGGGGCGTATTATTTTATAATTTCCGCAGCGCTCTAATTTTAGTTTATTTCCACTATCGAGCAGGCTATAAAAGCTTGTTGGCGAAGTTTCTAGCAATAATGGCGCTAGGTCAGTCTTTTGTAACATCTAATAATTGTAAGTTTTTTCTGCTGTTGTGTAATTTGCGAAACTCGCGCTTATAGCCATAAAGCTTAATCCACCAGATAAGACCGCTTAAGACAAAGCCCAAGGCAAGACTGCCGATAAGGGCTAGGCAAAGGGGCAGGCTAAGTGTGGCGCTTGTTTGCACAAAGGGGTTGAAATGAATAGTAATTATTTGATTATTGCTAGAGATAAAGCCTATTAGAAATATACTAATGGGTAGCAAAAATAGTGTATAGATGATATTTTTTAGCTTCATTTATTTCTCATTTAGGGTTTTTACCAAAACTTTGCTTACGCGAAAAAATGGTACTAATTTGGGGCCCACATGGATTTTTTCGCCCGTGCGCGGGTTCATTGCTTGTTTGGCGGCGCGCGCTTTTGTGTAAAACACGCCAAAGCCACGCAATTCTACTCGGCCGCCATGCATTAGGGTTTCAGAGATTTTTTCAAAAAAAACTTCTACTATACGCTCGGCTTGGTAAAGGGTGAGATGTGGCTTTTTTTTGGTAATTATTTTAATCAATTGTGATTTTAGCAATAGCCTCTCCTTTAAGCTTACTATATATTAAAGCTGCAATGGCGATAGGGCTATTGTAGTAGAAAAATATCTAAATGCAAATGGAAGTTTTATGCAGTCTCTTTCCCAGCAATATGCCAAGGCTATACGCCATAATAAAAGGGTGCGAATCTATCGCTGGCTATTGTTAGTTTGCGCTGTGCTGGTTTTTGTAGCTTTTGCCACTGCGATGCTTTACCCTTATATTAAGCGCCACATGGTGGCAGAGTTTGTTGTGCAAAAAAGCCTGCTGCAACGTATGCATAAAAGTTCTTTAATGCGTGATGCTAAGCTCAAGGATTATAGCCGGGGAGCTGAGTTATATGATTTTAATGTTGGGGAGGTTGTGCAGGATTATAGCAATAAGCATGTTACCAAGCTTAAGGATATAAGTGGTCGCTTTATTTTAAGTTCTAATAGCTGGTTAGATCTTAGCACCAAAGAGGGCGTGTATGACGATAGTTTGCGATTATTTCGTTTGCCTGGTCAGATTAGCCTGACTCTGGACAATGAAGGGGCCAAAATCTATGGTAATTTGCCAAATGCTAGCATAGATGTTGCTGCAAAATCTTTGCAATCAACAGGCGGGGTAAAGGTAAATAATGATATGATGCAGCTAACAGCCCAGGCCTTGCAGATATCAGATAGCGGTAAAAATTTGCTATTTACGGGGGCTATACAGCTTAGCTTGGATGACAAAAAATATGGTAAAATAACGATAACAGCAGATGAGTTGCGAATTTTGCCAATGTTACAATTATTGCATTTTTCTAGCCATGTAATGGCAAAATTGCATGGGGATATTGTAAAAAGTGATATGATGCAGCTACATTATCTTAAAGCTAGCCATGATGTTGATAAAATATTTGCCAGTGGCCATGTATATTTAAAGCATAATAACGAGATTGCGCGGGGCTGTAAATTGCAAATGGACGTAAAAAATGGTACGACGAAATTAGATAGTTGTGCTGTGCAAGCTAGCATAAGTTTGGGTAATTAATATGGCTATATTGCGGGCAAAAGATTTACGAAAAACCTATAATGGTCGCGTGGCTGTAGATGGCGTTTCTTTTCGCGTTGGCTCTGGAGAGGCGGTTGGGCTTTTGGGTCCAAATGGCGCTGGTAAAACTACTAGTTTTTACATGGTAACCGGGCTAATAAAAAGCGATAGCGGGCAGATTTTGTTGGATGAATATGATTTAACCCCTTTTGCTATGTATAAGCGCGCGCGTTTTGGCATTGGTTATTTGCCGCAAGAAAGCTCGATTTTTCGCGGGTTAAATGTGGGCGAAAATATCCGCGCGGTGCTCGAGCTTATTGAGAAAAATAAGCGTAAGCGGGAAGATTTGATAGATGAATTATTGGCAGAATTTAAAATATTGCATTTAAAGCATAGCCCAGCCCTTGCGCTTTCTGGCGGGGAGCGCCGCCGACTTGAAATTGCCCGGGCCTTGGCTTTGCGGCCTAAATTTTTGCTATTAGACGAGCCTTTTGCGGGCGTGGACCCTTTAGCGGTGAGTGATATAAAGCTACTTATTAAGCATTTGACAAAGCGGGATATTGGCGTTTTAATTACTGACCATAATGTACGCGAGACGCTTTCTATGGTAGACCGGGCATATATTATGCATGGGGGCAAAGAGCTGGCGCATGGCGACGCTGCTTCTTTGGTGGCTAACCCGGAGGTGCGCCGATTTTATTTGGGCGAGGATTTTCGCCTATAATAGGGAAAAATTTATGTTATGAATATAATAGCTTCATTAGTTTTTTTAATTCTATTCGTGCTGGGCGTTTATGGGTTTTTGTTTATAGCATTTTTGGGCTTGGCAAATTGGCTGCTGCATAGTTGGGGTTATTTTTCGGTAATAGATTTTAAGTTAGTTTTTGCTACTGCTTTGTGCTTTTTGGCTGGCTGGCTTGGGGTTAGTTTTATTATTAGCCGCTTGGTTTATTTTGCTTTACGTAGCTATGGGCCAAAAAGAGCAGCAAAAATTGCTGAAATTACCTTATTTGCTATGTTTCATATTTTCGCCATGCCAGTTTTATTTTGGCGTATGTTTGTGCAAAATTATACTCCCTTGCGGCGGTATTACCGAGCGCGGCTAAAAAAGCTGGCGCGCCGTAAAAGGCAAAACCTTAGTGCGGCGCAGGATTTTAGCTAGCTTTGCTTTTGGTTTGTGGCGTAAATGAATTATCGCGGCTTAAGACTAATCTAAGATTTGCTGATTTTTTACCCCCAAGTTTAATTGGTGTATTGTGCATATGCGGAGAATAGGCATTTTGAAAAAAATGGTGATGCAGGGCATTTAGGCTTATGCGCAAGGCGCCCAAAAGATGTGGCAGCTCTAGATTTTCTAATACGCCATATTGAATGGCAGCAAAGAGATTTTCAGAGCTATATTTTGCTTGCGCGTCTTCGATTACTTTGTTGGTTAGCTCAAATTTTCTGGTTGTTTTAATCGCCCATTGGGTGTAGCTTGCGTCGTCTTTTATGTAAGTTTGGTCTGTTTCATTGTCGTAATGTGCGGCGGGGGACAAAATTGCTTTGCGATAATTATTGTATAATTTTAAATAATGCTCGGCAGCTTTATATTGCGGCTCGCTTAAGCCACGCCCGGCGCCTAGAAAAGACAGCCGACCAACCCAGCTTTGCGAGCGTGGGTTTTTTGCTTGGTCAAAGCTTAAGTTGAATTTTTGGGCGCGAATTTTTATAGCTAGCTCATCGCTGTTGTGTTTGGCGCGCGAAACTCGCCCATTTGGCTCGCGTAAGGCGCCCTTGATTCTGGGTCTGCCCCTTGGTTTTAATTTCTTGCCTTTACATGTTTCGGTTGTTTTTTCTATTATTTCCATGTTATGATCTCTTAAGTTATGTTAAAGCTTTGTTAAATATCTGAGTATAAAATCAACTCCTCTAAGCTGTAATCATATTAGGTAAATTTACCGCATTGTGCAAGGAAAAAATTCCTAAAATGGGACGATTTGTAAAAATCCCCCGGTAAATGCGGCTTTTTGGAGTATAAATTTTTTAAGATATTTTTAATAAATGTCAAAAATTAGAATTTTGAGAAATGAATATTGCGGCAAGGATAGAGAGCAGGTTAAAAATTTTGCATAAAAGCGAAAGGCAGGCTTGTCTGGAAGCTGGATTGAGCGATTCTTTTATACGAAATATTCGTGTTGGTAAATCGGTTAGTCCGCGTATAGATACCTTAGATAAATTAGCAGTGGTGCTGCAAACTAGCACGGCCTGGTTGTGTGCAGGGCAGGATGCTGTAGTAGAAAATGGCAATGCTATTATCCAGCAAGGGGTAGATTTTCTAGAGCAACACTCGCTATTGCAGGTATATGGTCAAGCTGTGGGCGGTAGCGAAGGGGAATTTATTCTAAATGGCTCGCCTTTATATGATGTGCTTTGCCCACCTAGCTTAAGCAACACCGTGGGTGCCTATGCCGTAGAAATTGTTGGTGATTCGATGTCGCCCCGCTATGAAGAAGGCGAGATAGCCTATATAGACCCACTGCACCCTATTCGCCGCGGCGATTATGTGGTGGTGCAATTAAAAGATAATGGTAGCGACGCGCCCCATGCTTTTATTAAGCGTTATTTGTTTAAAACCGAATATGAGTTGGTGTTGGAGCAATTTAATCCCCCTAAGCGTATAAAATTTCCGCTGGGGCAAGTAATTTCCATGCATTATGTGGCCATGGCCGGGGCTCGGGGCTCTGTGTGATAGTTAATAAAGGAGAAAAATATGCAAAAGAGTAAAATTCAGCTTCTATTATATAGTAGTGTTATGTGTCTGGGGTTAAGCGCTTGTGCTAGAACCAATGCTGGCTATGACCCCATGGCTTATGACGCCGCGCAAAATCCAGTTTTGCAGGCCACACAAGCAGAAAAAGCTGTTAATGTAAAAGATTTTAGCTGGCCGACCAATCCATATGATGATAATTATGCCCATGGCGGCGAAAATCTAGGCACTAGTGGCTATGATGTTAAGATAGATAAGGTTTTGCCAGCAGATAAGAGCTATTTTACCGCGCAAATAGGTGATGTAATACATTTTGACTTGGATTCTATAACGCTAAATGAAGAAGGCAAGAATCTGTTACGTTTGCAGGCACAGTGGATAGCGCAGCACCCACATAAATTATTGATTGAAGGCTATGCCGATGAACGCGGTACCAGAGCCTATAATATCGCCCTAGGCGCAAAAAGAGCTAGCGCTGTGCGAGAATATTTGATGCAGATTGGTATACCAAGAGCCACGATTAAGACTGTGTCTTATGGCAAGGACCGCCCGGCTGCTGTATGTGGTTCTGAGCGCTGCTGGTCGCAAAACCGCCGTGCAAAGATTGTATTGCGCTAAGGGCGTCTGCTAGATAGGGCTAGTATTTTATCTAGCCCAGTCTGGCGTTGTGTCTTCTGCAAATTGTCCATAGGGGCGTAAATGCCATAGATAGGATGGCGTAATAGCTGCTAGGCTATGCTGCTCTATTTGCGCCGCTTGCAATATGCGCCCTTCTTTTTTTGCCTCAATGCTTACCATGCTGGGCATAGACAAGGCCTGAACATCTGCCCTATTTAATAGCTGCGTGCAAAAGGGAATGTTTTGTGTAAAGCTGAGCAAGGCGCTGAGCATAGCGCTGCTTTGTTGGGTTAGATGTTTTACCTTGCGCGGACGTTTTATTGTTTTTGCTATGGTTTGTATGATTTCTTCTTGGGTGAGTTTTTCTGGTCCGCCTAACTCGAAACATGCCGCATCGATGACATTATTTAGCAAATCACTTTCTAACAGCCAGGCAATAAAATTAGCAATATCGCCTACATAAATTGGCTGGTGTCTTATGTCTTTATTGCCAAATACTGGCAGGCTAGTTGTAAAGCGTGCTAGATTTGCCAAATGGGTGAATGTTTTGTCGCCAGGGCCAAATACTAGCGATGGGCGTAATATTATAGGGCTATTATGAGCATGGCGCACCGCATCTTCGCCAAAGGCCTTGGCTATGGCTTGCGCGTTGGCGTTGCATTCTGCTTGTTGTAGAGAAGAAAAATAGATAAAGCCTATGCCTAATTTTTGTGCAATTTCTGCTACAAATTTAGCACCCTCGACATTAACCTTGTGATAGCTGTTGGCACCATGAGAAGAGCTGCCATTGGCGGCAAAGATAACTGCGGCAGAACCCTGGATAAGCGATGTTATGCTGGAGCGGCGCAAAATATTGGCAGAGACGCATTGAACCTGGCCAACATCACCAAACTGCATTAACTCATAAGCGCGGCGGGTATTGCGTGCTATAATTGCTACGCGATAGCCCAAATTGCAAAGTTTTTTTGCTATTGCCTTGCCTATAAAGCCAGTGCCGCCTATAATGGTGACTAGTTTAGGTTGCTCAAACAAGGCTTTGCGCCGCGATTCTATGCTGTTTGGGGTGAATTTAGTGCTGTTTAAAAGCTTGATTATGCTTTGTAGATTTTCGCTAGATTGAGGCTGCATTTTTACTCCATCTAATAATGCTATTGCTTAGATTAATATATTATATTATTTTATGTTTGTAAAAATAAAAATTTCTCTTTAAGAATGTATATATGACCGAAGTAAAATTAGCCAATATCCGTAATTTTGCGATTATTGCCCATATCGACCATGGTAAATCTACTTTGGCCGACCGTTTGATCCAGCTAACTGGTGGGTTAGAAGAGCGGGAAATGAAGGCGCAAATCTTAGATTCTATGGAGATAGAGCGCGAGCGCGGCATTACTATTAAGGCACAAACGGTGCGCTTGGTGTATGAGGCGAAGAACGGCAAGCGCTATATTTTGAATTTAATGGACACACCGGGCCATGTTGACTTTGCCTATGAAGTTTCGCGCTCATTAGCGGCCTGCGAAGGGTCTTTGCTTGTGGTAGATGCCTCACAAGGGGTGGAAGCGCAAACCTTGGCAAATGTTTACCAGGCCATTGATAATAATCATGAAATTGCGGTGATTTTAAACAAGGTAGATTTGCCCGCGGCGGATGTGCCAAGGGTAAAAACGCAAATAGAAGATGTAATAGGTTTGGACACCTCACAAGCGGTAGAGATTTCTGCCAAGACGGGGCTGGGTGTTGAAAATGTATTAGAGGCAATAATTGAGCAATTGCCAGCACCAAAAATTGGCGACATAAATGCACCGCTAAAAGCTATGCTTGTAGATAGTTGGTATGATTCTTATCTGGGTGTGATTGTTTTGGTGCGGATTATTGATGGGGTATTAAAAAAAGGGCAAGTAATTCGTATGATGGCGGCGGATGCGCGCTATCCTGTAGAGCGGGTTGGAGTTTTTTGCCCCAAGATGGTTGCGGTGGACTCACTCGGCCCTGGGGAAATAGGCTTTATTACCGCCTCTATTAAAGAGGTTGCGGATACACGGGTGGGCGATACGATAACAGAAGATAGGCGTCCTTGCGAAAAAACGTTGCCCGGGTTTCGCTCGGCGCAACCAGTGGTTTTCTGCGGTATTTTTCCCATTGACGCAGCGGATTTTGAAAATCTACGCAGTGCTATGGGTAAGTTGCGCTTGAATGATGCTAGTTTTAGTTTTGAAATGGAGAGCTCGGCTGCGTTGGGCTTTGGCTTTCGCTGTGGGTTTTTGGGCTTGTTGCATCTAGAGATAATTCAAGAGCGGCTTTATCGTGAATTTGGGTTAGATCTTATTGCTACTGCGCCTTCGGTGGTGTATCAAATGCTCATGCGCGACGGTAGCGTTAGGGAGATTCACAATCCTGCAGATATGCCAGATATTATGCAGATTCAAGAGATTCGAGAGCCGTGGATTAAGGCAACGATTTTAACACCAGATGAATATTTGGGCGCTATATTGAAATTATGCATTGACAGGCGTGGGTTGCAGCGCGACCTTTCCTATGTTGGTACGCGCGCTATGGTTAGTTTTGAGCTGCCTTTGGGCGAGGTAGTGTTTGATTTTTATGACAGGTTAAAATCTCTGTCTAAGGGCTACGCTTCTTTTGACTATCAATTGGCTGATTATCGCGCTGGTGATTTGGTAAAAATGTCTATTTTGGTAAATAGCGAACCAGTGGACGCTTTATCGGTATTGGTGCATAGAAGTGCAGCGCAAAAGCGCGGCCGTGCGATGTGCGAAAAGTTAAAAGAGCTAATTCCGCAGCATATGTTTCAAATACCGATTCAAGCAGCGATTGGCGGCAAGGTAGTAGCGCGCGAGACGATAAGGGCGTTGCGCAAGGATGTTACCGCAAAATGCTATGGTGGGGATGTAACGCGTAAGCGTAAATTGCTAGATAAGCAAAAAGAAGGCAAGCGCAAAATGCGGCAGTTTGGCCGGGTGGAAATACCGCAAGAAGCTTTTATTCAAGCCTTAAAGATGGATGATTGATTGCAATCTGCTGGGCATAAATCAGCAAGGAAACATTGCTCGCATAGGGCTTTGCGTGCTTTGCAGATATAGCGGCCATGTAGAATTAGCCATAGATGGCTATTTTTTATATATTGTTTGGGAATAATTTGGGCAAGCTTTTGCTCTACGCCAATTGGGGTGGGTGCTGGTGCAAGCTTTAGCCTATTGCTAAGGCGAAATATATGGGTGTCGACGGCGATGGTGGGCTGGTTGAAGGCTGTGTTGAGCACTACATTTGCGGTTTTGCGGCCTACACCAGGTAATTGCACTAATTCTTCGAAGCTAGACGGCACGATGCCGTTGTGCTTTTGCAGTAGTTGCTGGCACAGGGCAGCAATATTGCTGGCTTTGCTGCGCCATAGACCAATGGTTTTTATGTAATTTTCTAACTCGCTTAGCTTGAGCTGCGCCATGGCTTGTGCATTATCGGCCTTTGCGAATAGCGCTTTTGTGGCTTGATTCACGCTTTTATCGGTAGCTTGTGCCGAAAGCAACACGGCTATTAATAGCGTAAAGTTATTGGTGTAATCTAGCTCGCCTTGGGGGTTTGGATTATGTTGCTCAAAGCGCTGAAAAATTTCTAAAATCTGGGCCTGGCTAAGGGGTGTTTTGTTGTGATTTGTCATAATATAATTTCGTCTAACCTACTGAAATAAATAGCTATTTTATGGCATATTTCATTTTGATTGACAATGACAAACAAATATAATTAAATGACAGCTAATCTTAGATTGGATTTTAGCGCTTGTGGTTGCCCTATAGATATAAATCGGCATTGGGCTTTGTCTTTCTTGAGCCTTGCTTTGAGCTTTTATTTTTAGTTTTGCATAATTTTGTGTTTTACCATATTGCTGGCTTGCAGTTTGGCGGGGTTTCAATTGGCGCCTTGTTGGCTTTTTTATATAAATTTCATTTGTCGAATATGTATATAGAGCAATATCTAGTTATGCTGCCCATTGCGGCTTGCTTAGGCTTGTTTATTTTTGCACGCCAACTTGCTGGCGCTTTTGTTCAATTAAAGCATTTATTATTAGCGGCTGCTTATATGTGGCTGCTACTTTGCGCTATGTTACTGCTGGGTAAATATAGGATTTTGCATGTTTTTAGCTGGCCTATGTTTATTTCTTGGGGTCTGAGCAGCTTATATTGGTTTAGCTCGGTGAGTTTAAGCTGGGCTGTACTGGTAATAGCGCGTTTATTATAATTTAAAATTCTTAAAATATTACGGTGTTTAATGGCTAGAAAGACGCAAAAACAGCTAGATTTTGCGCGACTGCGCAAATCTGTAGGCAAGGCCGCTGCGCTTGCCGGCGAAGAATTTGGTGAAGAAGGCTTGGTTTCTTATCTGCAACATCAAGCATTAAAAAAACCCAATGCCTTTATGGCATTATTGCTAAAAGTAGCTTTGCCAGAGTCAGAAGAATTGGCAAAAGAAGCTAGCACTATCACTAGAATCGAGCTTGTTGCCTCAGCGCCTAAAGAGCAGGAAGAGGGCGAGTAAATTCACAATGAAAGCAAATAAAATACAGAAAAATGAAGCAGTGCAAATAGAGCTGCCAGCAAAGCTGGTAGAGCTATTTAGCGGACCAGCGAGGTATCGTGCTGCTTTTGGCGGGCGTGGCTCTGGCAAAACGCGTTCTTTCGCTATTATGTCTGTGCTGCGAGCTTATCAGCTAAGCAAGGCGGGTAAAAAGGGGCTGATAGTTTGTGCCCGTGAATATATGAATTCGCTTAGTGATTCATTGCGGGCAGAAATTCGCGGGGTTATTGAAAATCGCCCTTGGCTACAAGCGCATTTTGATATTGGCGAGCGGCATATAAGAACAAAAGATGGGGCCATAGCTTTTAATTTCATTGGGCTTAATCGCAATTTGAGCTCTATAAAATCTATGGCTAATATTCATATTTTTTGGGTAGATGAAGCAGAAACGGTAAGCGAAGAAGCTTTTATGCAAATAATACCCACCGTGCGCGAGGAAGATTCTGAAATTTGGCTAAGCTGGAATCCGCAATCTTCGCATAGTGCGGTGCATAAGCGATTTAGAGAAATTGGTGCTGCCGACCCCATGCTGCGGTTGGCGCAGATTAATTGGCGCGATAATCCCTGGTTTCCAAAAATATTGAATAATGAAAGATTGCGCGATAAAAAACTACGCCCGCAATATTACCAGCATATTTGGGAGGGCGCTTTTCAAACCGCTTTCGAAGGGGCGTATTTTGCTAGCTCTATTACTACAGCTTATGAAGAGCAGCGGATTGGTGCTATTGCTGCGGACCCGCTAATGATGTATCGCAGTTTTTGGGATATTGGCGGTAGCGGCTCAAAAGCCGACGCTACGGCAATTTGGATTGCCCAATTTATCAATGGTGAAATAAGAGTATTAGACTATTACGAAGCACAGGGGCAGCCGCTGTCTGCGCATGTTAATTGGCTGCGCGCCAAGGGCTATGGCAATGCGTTAGTAATTCTGCCGCATGATGGCCGTACTTTTGACCGCGTGTATAATGTTAGCTTCGAAAGTGCGCTGAGCCAAGCTGGCTTTGCCGTAGAGATAGTGCCGAATCAGGGAGCTGGCGCAGCAATGGCGCGGATAGAGGCAGTAAGGCGGCTATTTGGCAATATTTGGTTTAATGAAGCAACAACAAAATTAGGCCTAGAGGCGCTGCAATGGTATCACGAAAAGCGTGATGCCGAGCGTGGTATTGGGCTAGGCCCAGAGCATGACTGGTCGAGCCATGCTGCTGATGCTTTTGGTCTGATGTGTATAAATTTTGAGCCCGGCTCGGCACTGCGCCGAACAAAGCGGGCAGCTTATAGCGCTAGCGATGTGGCGTCTAGTTGGATGAGCGAATAGTTAAAAGGGAAAAATATGATTGAAGAAGACAAGCAAGCTTTATTTTTAAAGCTAAAAAGCTGGTATGAGCGAGATATAAAATGGGCGCTGGCCTGGCGGCAAAAAGCGCGCGAAGATTATGAGTTTTATAATGGTGAGCAATGGAGTGCTGAAGATCGCCTGGTTTTGCAGCGAAATCGCCGCCCGGTAATGACTTTTAACCGTATTGCGCCACTGGTAAATGCGGTGATAGGCGCAGAGATTAATAATCGGCGCCAGGTGCGGTTTATTCCACGTAATTTAGGCGAAGCGAAGGCCGACGATATGCTAACCGGATTGGGGGAGTGGTTTCGCTATACAGCAAATGCGGTAGACGAAGAATCAGAGGCGTTTGCCGATACAGTAATTGCTGGCATGGGCTGGGTAGACACTGGCTTGGATTTTGACAATAGCGCGGATGGTGTGCCGATGATGCAGCGTTTGGACCCTTTTAAAATGGCATGGGACTGCAATGCAACAAAGAGCAATTTAACCGATGCAACTCGCATGTGGTATGTTGACGAAAAGCCGATAGACCAGCTGCGCGAGATGTTTCCAGATATTGACGAGGCGCAGCTAGATGCTGCATGGGCCCGCCGAGCCCCAGGCGCGGCGAAGAGCGGTGATATGGTAACGATAGTTGAGGCGCGTTGGTTTGAATATCAAGAGGCTTTTCAGGCACCAGATATTATCACGGGCGAAAAGCGCGTTTATAGTGCTGAGAAATTGGCAGAGCTGTTGCAGGATTTTCCAAATTTGCCGCATCACAGATTTCGCCAGCGTATCGTTAAACGGGCTTTTTTGGGTGCAGAATTATTGGGCGACCCAGATTCGCCTTTAGTCCCGCATAATCAATTGGGCTGGGAATGTATTACCGGCTATTACAACCGGGCAGAGCGGCAATTTTATGGCTTGGTGCGGCCAACTAAAGACCCGCAACGCTGGGCAAATAAATTCTTTAGCCAAGTTATGCATGTGTTGAATAGTCAAGCCAAGGGGGGGCTTTTGGCAGAGCGCGGCGCTTTTGACGACGACGCCCAGGCCGAAGAAAGCTTTGCCCGGGCCGATCAGATAACTTGGCTGCGCAATGGGGCTTTGTCTGCTACGGCGCCGCGTATTCAGCCCAAGCCAGCTGCACAATTTCCCTCTGGGTTTTTTCAGCTTTTTGAAGAAAGTAAAAATGCTATAATGCAGGTAACCGGTCTGTCGCCAGAATTTATTGGCACCAGAGAAGTGAACCAACCGGGTATTTTAGAAAATCAGCGTCGCCAATCTAGCTTAAATTTATTGGCCTATATTTTTAATAGCTTAAAGAAATATCGCAAAAGACAAGCAATGTTGGTGCTGCATTTATTGCAAAATTATTTAAGCGATGGCCGCATGGTTAGAATTATTGGCGAGGAGAATCAGCAATATGTGCCATTAACGCGTGCAGTTTGTGCACAGCGTGAATATGATGTGATTGTGGATGACGCCCCAACCACAGCGAATGAAAAAGAGCGCACTTTTGCGATATTGCAGCAAATCTTGCCGATGATAGCCCCATATTTAACGCCGCAAATGGGGCTAGAAATGTTGAAATATACGCCATTGCCAGCATCATTGATAGAAAAATGGTCGGCAGAAGCTAGTGTAAATCTACCGCATAAATAAGCCTGGCTCTAGTAGCTTCTGCTCTGGCCAATGCGGGGCTAGAAGCTACAAGGCAAAGGGCATGGCTGGGCTGTGCCTTTTGCCTTCATGTTGTGCTGAGCTGGTAGGCAACATGAAAATTTAAAACGAGCATCACAAAAAATTCAATATTATGGAGAGAGACAGTATGTCTGTAACAAAATTTGCCGTGAATAGCGATTTTGCCGTAAAAACTTGGTCTAAGCAATTGGCTAGTGAGGTTTCTAAAGCAACTGCTATCGCGTCTCTTATCGGTACTGATACAAATAGTATAATACAATTAAAAGAAGAAACAGCCAAAACAGCTGGGGACAAAATTACCTTTGGCCTGCGCAAGCATTTAGTTGGCGCTGGCGTTAGCGAGGGGGCAAAACTAGAGGGGCAAGAAGAAGCGCTTTCTGTGTATAGCGATGCCGTGATGCTAAATGAGCTTGCGCATGCTGTGCTGGTACAGAATGAAGGTACGATAGATGCACAAAGAGTGGCCTTTAACCTGCGAGAAGAAGCAAATGCGGGCTTGGCCGACTGGTATAGCGAACGTTTGTCTATTAGTGCTTTTATTCATTTATGTGGTTATAATGCTGCAAAATTAGATTATGAAGGTACGAGTTTTGACCTAAGCCAAACGCTATATACGGGGTTTAATAAGCCCAGTGCCCCAAGTGCCGGGCGCCTGATTTGCGCTGGCGACAAGGCAACAGAGGCGGAGTTGGTTGAAAAAGACAAATTCGACCTGAGCTTGATAGATAAGGCGGTGGAATGCGCAAAATTGGCAAGCCCGAAAATACGCCCGATAAAAATAGATGGCGAGAATCTCTACGTAATGTATTTGCATCCCACTCAGGTAACGGCATTGCGTACCAATACAAATACAGGGCAATGGTTGGATATTCAAAAATCTGCCTATAATGGCTCGCGTAGTAAAAACCCAATCTTTAACGGTTCGCTAGGCATGTATAATGGCGTGATCCTGCGCGAGGCAGACCATGTTATGCCTGGCATAGCGGCTAATGGTACTGCCCTGCCCAAGGTGCGCCGTGCGGTGCTACTTGGCGCACAAGCTGGGGTTATTGCTTTTGGCAAAAACCGCGGTGGCGAGCGCTATAGCCTACGCGAGGAGCTATTTGACTATGGTCGTGAGCTTGGTGTTGCGGTAAAAACTATTTTTGGCTTTAAGAAAACCGTGTTTAACACACAGGATTTTGCAACCATAGTAGTGTCTAGCTATGCGGCACCTACTTGGAAAACGACCCCCAAAACAGCAGCTAAAAACCCTAAATAATTTTAAACCCTGGGGGGGCCGTGTTGGCCCCCCTTTTTTATAGGAGCTAACATGACGGAAATAGAAGAAACCAACATTTCTGAAACTGCGCCAGAATCAGAAAGCCAGGCTGCTCAGCCGCAGAATGATGCGGATAGCTTATGGCAGAATTTTGAGCATGATGTACAGGAATATAAAAGCAAAGTGCCAGATTTTGCCGAGGCCTTTGGCTATTTATTAGCCCGGCGCGACGCGCAATTGGCAGCCTATGGAGCAATAGACAAAAGGCTTAGCGACCCGGCGGCACGTGCGGCACATCTTGAAAATGAAGCTTTGCAAGTGCTAACCCAAGCTGCACAGGCGGGGGTAAGCCCGGCCGAGTTTATGTATAATATGGCCAAAACCCAAGGCTATGGCCAGGCGGCAAATATGGCCGCGGACTATGAGCAAAAGAGCAAAACTCGCTCGGCTGCAAAAAGCCTAACTCTGAGTGCTGGCGGGGCTGGTGTTTCCCCTATGAATATAGAAAGCTTGGCCGCATTGCCGCAAGAAGAATTCGATGCTTGGTATTGGCAAAACAAGGATGAGTTTAAACGCATTATGGGGCGATAAAATGCAGCAAATAATACTAAAAGCGGAGATATTAAAACCGCTGCAGCAGCAATTGCGCCAAGCTCTAGATGTGGCGGGTGATGAATATGACGCGCCTATTTTGCAGGCGATACAAGAGGCCTTTGGCTTTTGCCGCAAGCTGGTGCCAAATTATGCCGGGTTGGAAACTAGCCTGAATATTGCCATTAAGCCGCTATGCGCCTGGTATGATGTGCCGATTGACAGTATGGCGCAGATTTCTGACGTTGTGCTAAAGCCAGCTGGCTGCGCTTTGCAGGCTTTGCATATAGATGAGTTTTTGGGGCTGCGCCGCGAGCCAGGAAATCGACCCTATTATTATACTTATTTTAGTGGGCAATTGGGCATAAAGCCGCTATTTGCTGGCAATGATATGAGTGTGGTGGTGAATTATGTGGGCTATAGTGCCGAGCAATTTTTTGACCAGGCTTTTGATTTGATAAAAGCGCGGGCTCTATTTGATTTATATCAGAATTTTCTAAATAATCCACAATCTGCCCAGGCTGCCTTGCGCAATTATAGCGAACAGCTGGCCTTGTTTCAAACACAGCAATCACGCAGCTCTGGCTTGGGGCGCATTGTGGCCACCAATTTTTAATGGAAAGGGGTGATTTATGAGTTTTATTCCCATAGCGCCATATTGCCCAGATGATGCTGTTTTAAATTCTGAATGTAGCGAGAATATTTGTAATGTTTTGCTGGGGCTTGATTCTTATACGCCCATGCCTTCGCTAGAGCCGATTAGCCAAGAAATAAAAGGCGAGATTTACGGCTCATTGGCGATGCGTGATGCCGAGGGCAAGGTGATTATTTTTGTCGCTACTGGCAGTAAATTATTTATGATGGATAATGGCGAAAATAGCTGGCGCGATATTAGCCGCGAAAGTGGGCCCTATGCTGCTTCTAAGATTGCGCAGTGGAATTTTGCTATTTTTGGCAATTATATCATTGCTGTTAATGCGAATGATAAGCCGCAGATTTTTGAAATTGGGCGCTCTACCAAATTTCGCGATATGGCTGGCAACCCACCACGCGCTGGCTTGGTAAAGATTTGGGGCGATTTTGTGTGTTTAATGCAGCTGCCCGACCATCCAAATCGTGTGCATTGGAGCGGGTTGAATGACGCAGAATTTTGGAAACCGGGTGAGCGCAATTGCGATTATCAGGATTTTCCTCAAGGTGGGCGGGTGCAAAATAGCTCGGAGGATAGCAATCCGATAATTTTTCTAGAGAGTGCTATTTATTATGGTCAGTTTATTCCCGGTTCCGATATTATTTTCAGCTTTCGCAAATTGCAAGATCGGCAGGGCTTAAAGTTTTATGGTTCGCTTGCCGGGCGTGGGCAAACACTGTTTTATGTTGATGAGGGTGGATTTTTTCAAATCTCCAGCGACGGCACCACAATTCCCATCGGCTATGGCAAGGTAAATAGCAAGATATCTAGCCATTTTAGCAGCGAGGCAACAAATATCAAAGCAGCGATAGACCCATATAATAGCCGTGTATATTGGGCCATAGATTATAGCGGCAGCGGGGTATTTACCGAATTGTTGGTGTATGACTGGATGCAATGTGGCTGGAGCCGTATAGAGCTAGAGCTAAAGGCGCTGATGGCGATTTATAGCATTGGCTATACTTTAGAAGGTCTCGATAAGGTTTCTAAAAGCATTGACGATTTGCCCTATTCGCTTGACGATCCAAAATGGCGGGGTGGGCGGCCAGTACTTGGCGCAATTGACGTTTCTGGGCGCTTGTGCAGCTTTAGCGGGCCAGCAATGGCGGCTACTATTGAAAGCCAGGAATTTAGCGATATGGCTGGTAATTTACAAAAGATGGATTATGTGCGGCCGATTGTTGATAGCGATAATTTTACAATTTCTATTGGCGAGCGCGAAAAAATCACTATGCCGATAAGCTGGGCTTCGGTGCGAAAACCAGCCCGGCATACTGGGCGGGTGCATGTGGCCGCGCGGGCGCGCTATTTGCGCTTTCGCTTGAACATACCAGCAGGCGTTTCCTGGACACATATACGTGGCTTTGAAACACAGATTAATCCTGCAGGAGCTAGATAAGGAAACAAGATGAAATATAAGCTATATAATTGTAGCAGCTGGAGTTTGGCGCGATTATTACGGTATAAAGAGCAGCTGAGCCAAGCTATGGAAAAGCTAGCCCGGCGCTTTCCGGGTGATATAGCTGTGCTAGATATTTTGCAGGACATTACCAGCGGTCGCCATGAAATGTGGCTGATTCTAGACGAGCAAGAAGAGTTTATTGCTTTTTTAACCACCGAGCTTAAGCTAACTTTAGAAGGTAAAAAGCGGCTGAATCTGTGCCAGCTTGGCGGCAGGGGCGGCACGGTGCTAGCACAATTTTTGCCGCAATTAGAACAATATGGACGCGACCATGGTGCAAGTGAAATCTGCCCCGTGGGCCGCATTGGCTGGCTACGTGTTTTGGGCCAGCTTGGCTATAAGCCAGAGATTTTAAAATATAGAAAGGACTTAACGCATGGGTAGTCATGTTTTTGGCAAAAATTCGCATACGCAACAAACGAGTACTAGCCAATATAGCCCACCAGATTGGGCCCGTGGGTTGTTTGAGCGCTTTGCCAGTGATGCTAGTAATTTATATAATAATGGCCAGGGCGGACATGCTTATACTGGGCAGCGCGTGGCAGATTTGAGCGATATGAGCAAAAATGCTATGAATAATCTAGCTGCAATTGGTGGCCAATTTAATAATCCTTATTTGAGTAGTATTCTTTCTGGCGCAACATCGTCGCAGAATAATCTTAGCGATTTGGCTAGCGGTAAATATATCGGACATAATAGCAATTTTCAAACAGCCTTGAATAATGGTTTGAATGACGCTGCCACCACTATAAATTCGCAAATGAGCGGTGCTGGCCGGTATGGCTCGGGTGCAAATAACGCTGTTTTGGCCAACAGATTGGGCACAATTGCCTCTAGCGCCAATGCCCTGCAATATAATCAAGATATTGCCAATATGATGAATGCAAATGGACAAATTGACCGGGCGCGGCTTGGCCAGCTGAATGGCGCGGCGAATATGCTGGGTGCACAGAGCAACAATGCGGCTGCGCAGTTGCATGGCGGGGCGATGCTAGATAAAAACGCGCAGGATAAATTAAATAGCAATTGGCAATCTTGGCTCGACAAGGATAATGAGGGCTGGAATCGGTTGCAATTGTTAAAAGATGCGATGAATTCTGCCGCGGGGCGCTATGGCAGCGGCAGTGCGCAGCGCAGTGTTAGCGGCGGGCAAGGCTGGGGCAGTATTTTTAGCAAATTGCTTGGCAAATAGGCAGGTAAAACATGAGTTCGATTTATGAATGGTCCCTGAATGCCGACGCTAATGGCAATAGCGATGATATAATAAATTGGCAAGAAGGCCAGCCGCCAAGCTCGGTTAATGATTCGGCACGTGCTATGATGCGGCGTATAGCAGAATATTTGGGCGATTTAAGCGGTACAGCAAATGTGCAAGGCAATGGTGATGAGCTGAGCATAAATGCCAGCTCGCCCATTAGCAAATATAAGGACGGTTTGCGTATTTATTATAAGCAAAACATTACCAATAGTAAAAATCTGCAGATACAGCTTGGTAATCTAGGGTTAAAGCCGGTATTTCAATCTGGTGCTACTGGTCTTATCCCAACTCCGGCTGGGGCTTGCCAGGCCGGGTGTATTTACGAGATTATTTACAGTAGCGCTTTGCAGCCTTCTGGCGGGTGGTTTTTAACCAACCCCACGCGTTTGTCGAAGCCTGCTAAAATGCCAGCTGGTAGTATTGCTTGTTTTAGCGCTCTTACGCTGAAATCTTTGGAATGGTTATTATGTGACGGTTCTGAGTTGCGCAAGATTGAATATAAGCAGCTATATGCGGCGATTGGCGATGTTTGGGGCGCTACAAAAAAGGGGCCGGACTTTTTTAAAATACCAGATTTGCGCGGGGTATTTTTGCGCGGCTTTGATTCGGGTCGCGGGCTAGATGCCAAGCGCGAATTTGCGTCATATCAAGAAGATGCGAATAAAGAGCATACGCATAAAATTATTTGTGAAGAAGCCGGGGAGCATACGCACAGAGTGCTAGGGCCTGGCGGCAATGTGCGCAATTCGCTGTATCCGCAGCAGTCGGCCGAGGGGCCCTCTACTTATTATAAGCCGGATATTCCAGCAATTGAGCCAGCGGGCAAGCATAAGCACAATATAGTTTGCGAAGATGACGGCGCTAGTGAGGCCCGGCCAAAGAATTATGCGCTGCATTATATGATAAAAACCTAAGGTAGGGCTAAATGTCTAACATATATGAATGGTCGCAAGAAGCGGCCAGCAATGCCAATGTTGATGAGGCTATAAAATGGGAGCTTGGCCAGCCAGCTAAGCTTACCAATGATTCGGCCCGGGCCATGATGCAGCGTTTTGCTGAATATTTGGTGGATTTGGCGCCAAAGCTTAGCACGGCCCACGCCCAAGCCACTGCCGAGCCAGTTTATTGCATCAAGAGTTGCTCGCCAATTGTTAGATTGCGCGAGGGCATGCGATTTTACCTAATTCCGCATTGTGACTCAAAGGGTGCGGATAAATTGGCTGTTAATGCCGAAAAAGCAGTGCAGATTTATAAATTTAGCACGGTAAAGCAAGAGGTAACGGCGTTAGAAGCTGGTGATTTGACCAAGGGCAACTGTTACGAGCTGCTTTATGCTGTGCAATTGCATGTAGATGGCAATGTTATTTCTGGCTGGTTTGTGGCGAATTTATATGGTGAGCTAGCCGGGCAAACGGCGATTAGCGGTACGATTTTGTCTTTTGCTGGGCTCAAGCCACCACAGGGCTGGCTGTTTTGCGATGGCAGCATGCTGGAATCGGCTAAATATCCGCAGCTGTATAAAATTATTGGCCAGAATTATGGCGGTGGTGAGGGCAGTAAATTTGCCTTGCCGGATTTGCGCGGTGTGTTTATTCGTGGTTTTGATTCGGGCAGGGGGCTAGATATTGGCCGGATTTTTGGTAGCTTTCAAGCTGATGAAAACAAGGCGCATAAGCATAAATTATCGCTGGAGGAAATAGGGCCGCATGGCCATAATCGCTTAGTAGAATGGAGCGAAGAAGGCAAGCCAGCCAAGCCAGTGCACAAGGATTTTCCTAAAATGTTTAATGATGATGAAGGATTGTATAGAGGTCCCGATGAGCTAGAAGTTACCGGTAAACATACGCATAAGATTACAACGGTAAAGCAGGGCGCTAGCGCTGGCATGCGGCCAAAGAATATTAGTATCAATTATATTATTAAAATATGAGGCAAAGATGGCAATAATGGATCAAGACCCCGCGGCTTTTGGCGCGGTGCAGGATATAGCAAAGATTCGCCTGATGGTGTATCAGCATGGCGAAATTGCCCATGTTAGTTTAAGTGCGGTGTTGGAGCAGGTGAATGAAACGCTAGCAGATTTAGCCATTCGCATCGCGGTTTTAGAAAAAAATAAATAGAGGAAGTTGCAATGAATCAGCAAAGAATCAGCAATGGCGGATTAATACAATTAATGAGTTTAGAGGGTTGTAAGCTGCAGAGTTATCGTGATTCAGCAGGTATATTAACTATAGGTTATGGGCACACCAGTTCATCTGGCCAACCGCAGGTTGTAGAAGGAATGCGCATCAACCAACAGCAGGCAGAAGAGATCCTGCGCCGAGATGTACGCCAATATGAAGCTTTAGTAAATCGCTTAGTTCAGGTACCGCTAAATATTAGTCAATTCGCGGCCATGGTTATTTTTAGTTATAATGTTGGTGCGCAGAATTTTGAGAAATCTAGTTTGCTGCAAAAGCTAAATCAAGGCCAATATGAGCAAGTGCCGATTGAGCTAATGAAATGGGTGCATGTGCGTGGTGTTGTATGCCCGGGCTTGGTGCATCGTCGTTCGAAAGAGGCGGCCTTGTGGCACAAATCCAACTATACTAGCCGTAAATACAGCAATTCAGTTTTGGTAGATGCTGGCGATTTTGCGCATAAGGGGCGCGCTGGGTTGCGGGCGCTAGTACCGCTTACTGGTATTGTAGCGGCTGTGGCTAATATGGTGGCTAGCTCGCCTGTGTTGCAATTTGTGCTGGGGGTTTTTATTCTGCTCAGCGCTGGCTCTGGCTTGTATTACTATCACAAATATTATCAAAAATGCGCTTTGTAGGCTTGGCGAGTTTTGGCAGTTTTATCTTGCTGGTGGCTGCTTTTGCCGGGGGATTTTTTTATAGCAAGCAGCGCGTGGAGCTTCACGCGCTTGCAAAGCAGATTTATTTTTATCGAAATAAGGAAAGGTTAGAAAGTGAAATTAAAACCATGTCTGACTATCAGCTTTGCCTTGCTCTTGGCGGGTTGCGCACAGCATGTAAGCCCTTGCGCAAGCATAACAAGCCTAATGCCAACGCTACCAAGCCCGCACTATCCGGCTTTGCTTGTGGCTAGAGAGCGTGATTTAAGCCAATGGCTAGTTTTATACAAGCGGCTAAGGCACAAGCAGGCGAGGCTTTGATGAACGAGCTAGCCAGTAAGAACATAGTTGGCAATTATAATTATTTTACGATAACTATGGCGGCTTTTTTTGGCGTTTTTGTACGTCAGATCTATGTTAAAAAGGGAAATATAATGCAGCGTATTTTAGAATATATCGCTGGGGCGCTTTGCTCTATTTATGGCGCGGAGCTATCTTCGCATATTTTATATCGGCTTTTATTGTATTATAATGTTGTGCCAAAGAGTGAGCTTATGCCACAAAGCTTGCTTTCGCTAAGTGCTTTTTTGTGCGGTATGTTTGGGCTTAGCCTGTGCGAGCTGGGTTTTGCCTATATTTTTCGGCGCAAAAATGAGCTTTAGGGCAACAAGATGGGCGCTAGCGCAAGAGACAGGCCAGAGCACGGCCAAGCTTGTACTAGCGCTTTTGGCAGATTATGCGGATGACACAGAGTTTACAGCTTATCCGTGCCAGGCAACATTGGCCAGGCGCGCGCATTGCTCGCGTCGCCAAATTGTGCGTATTTTAAAACAGCTAGAGGCTCGTGGTTTGCTGCGCCGGGTAAAGTCCCGGCAAAGGGCTAGCGATTTATATATCTTGAATCTACAGCCGAATGTTGCTTGCCCACGCAAAGAGAAAACGCATTATTTTGTGGATAACAAGCGGCAAAGCGTGGCTAGTTCTATTGCTGCTGCTACGCTTGCGATTATGGGTGGCTAGATTGCTAGAATTTATATGCTGCGCCTAGGCGAAGCTGGTGTGATTTTATGCCAATATTGTTGGGTTCTTTGGTCCAATTTTCATTGATAAATTCATAACGGTGTTTAATTTTATTTTGGCTAAAGCGATAGTCCGCGCGTAAAAATATATTATTAGCGATGGCATAATCTACACCTGCGCCGATATTCCAACCTATATGATTATCTTGTATTTGATTGCCGCTAATTATGCCTTGATCTGTGCCGCCATATGCAAAGGCGGCACGTGCTATAGATAGCCCCCCGGCGAAATATGGCATAAAGCGCCCCGAGGCAAGCCCCACCCGCAGGCGGGCAGCGGCAAGTGCTGTTTCTTTATAGAGCCAATAGTCATTTTCGCCTGATTCGCTGATTCTTAAGGCGCTTGAGGAATGGAAATCTACATTACCGTCGATACCTAATATAGCATGTTGACCCAAGCGAAAATTATAGCCTGCAAATATACCAGCTAGGGCGGCATTTTCGGGTTTTCCGAGTTCAGCTTTTAGCCCATCTACGGTGTTAGTTTTATCTGTTGAGTAAAAATGACTAAAAGCAGTGCCAGCCTCTATACCAATATAGGGGCCAGCCCAGTTAAAAACAGGTGCTGAAACAGGTCTAGCTTTTATAACATCTGCTGCATTTGCTATAGAGGCGCTGCTGGCTATTGCGATGATTGATAAAAGGGCTGTAAGTTTCATTAATTGCTCCTGGGTTAGAATTTATATGCCGCGCCAATACGAACTTGGTGTGACTTTAGACCAATATTGTTATCATGTTTGGTCCACGAATTGCTGCCATTTAATGTATAAAAGTATTTTATCTTGGTTTTGGCAAAGCGATAATCAGCACGCAAGAACAGCTTAGGTGATATAGCATAGTCGATACCTGCCCCAATATTCCAACCTATATAATTATTAAGCAGTTTGTTGCTGCTTTTTATGCCATTTGGGGTGGGGCCTGTTGTGCGGCTAGCACGCAGTGCCGAAAATCCGCCAGCGATATAGGGCATTAACCTGCCTTGCGCATAGCCTAGGCGAATACGTGCTGCTGCTAACGCTTTTTCGCTGTATAACTCATAGCTGTCTGGTGTAGTGGTATCATCTATATCATAGCCCGGTATGATTGTTAGCGCTTGGGAATTATGAAAATCTACATTACCGTCGATACCTAATATAGCATGTTGACCCAAGCGAAAATTATAGCCTGCAAATATACCAGCTAGGGCGGCATTTTCGGGTTTTCCGAGTTCAGCTTTTAGCCCATCTACGGTGTTAGTTTTATCTGTTGAGTAAAAATGACTAAAAGCAGTGCCAGCCTCTATACCAATATAGGGGCCAGCCCAGTTAAAAACAGGTGCTGAAACAGGTCTAGCTTTTATAACATCTGCCGCATTTGCTATAGAGGCGCTGCTGGCTATTGCGACGATTGATAAAAGGGCTGTAAGTTTCATTAATTGCTCCTGGGTTAGAATTTATATGCCGCGCCGATACGAACTTGACGTGTGGTAAATTTACCTTGGTCAGTATTCAGAACTGGCGGACCTGGCGGTGCTACAAAGTAGAACTTATTGTTAAAGGTTTTGCGAATGTTGTATTCAGCACGCAAGACGACATTACGCGCTGTTGCATAATCTATACCTGCCCCAATATTCCAACCATAATAGGTGCAAAACTCTGTATTACCAGCAGTAATGCCATTTTTTGCGTCACCGAATACAGCTCTAGAGCGTGTTATAGAGCCGCCCCCGGCAATATATGGCATAAAACGACCCTGTGCATAGCCTAGGCGCATGCGTGCGGCGGCTGCTCCCATTTTTTCTTGGTATAATTCATAGGCATATCCATCCGGCGCATCGCTACCCGAGGAAGACATGAGGTGAGTTCTGCTTAATTCAGGTGAAAGAAGATTAATGTTTCCCTCTATCCCGAATATAATATGCTGGTGTATTGGAAAATTATAGCCCGCATATATCCCAGCCAAACTTTTCTTGAAAGATGTGGTAAACATCCCGAAATGTCTGCCATAAAAATTAAATTTGTTGGTGCTAGCTCCAACATCAAGCCCGATATAAGGCCCCGCCCAATTAAAAACTGGCGCTGTTGGCGCAACCGCTGCTATCGCCATTTGCTTTACATGGTGAGGCTTATGCTTTGCGATGTCGGCGGCATTTGCGCTGCTAGTGTTGGCAATTATTGCTATAGCTGCGGCGCTAGTTAGAAAAACCTTAAGTTTCATATTATTTTCCTATAAATTTAATTATTGTCAAAGACATATCATAATTCAATCATAATTGCAAACTTAACTGTAAAGCTTGTGCTAGAATTTATACGCGGCGCCTAGGCGAAGTTGCTGCGACCTTACGCCTGTATAATTCGCTTCTTTTTGCCAAATTCCGTTTGTTATGGCATAGGCATTGCTAATTTTGATTTGGCTAAAGCGATAATCAAGCCGTATGAACATATTGCCACAGGCTGCGTAATCGATGCCCGCGCCAAGATTCCAGCCCTTATAATTATGCAAGAGCTGATGGCTGTTGCTGGTTAGCTCTTGTTCTACAAAGCTGTGCCCTGTGCCTGCGCGTAAAATAGATAGGCCACCCGCAATATAGGGCAAGAAGCGACCTTGGGCATAGCCCAGGCGCAGGCGCGCATCGGCTAAACTTTTCTCTTTGTACAAATTATAGCTTGCGATTATAGCGCCGGGGGGTGTAATGAGCTTTAAATTTTCATAGGAGTGAAAATCTATACTGCCATCTATGCCTATTATAGCATGCTGGCCTAAGCGAAAATTGTAGCCAGCATAAGGAATGGCGGATAGTTCATTACCGGGGCTGCCAAAAGTTTCTTTAAGCTGCTGATTCGATGGTTTATTGCTTTCTGCCGTAGAGTAAAAATGGCCAAAGGCCACACCAGTTGCAAGCCCTAGATACGGCCCAGCCCAGTTAAAAACAGGTGCTGAAACAGGTCTAGCTTTTATAACATCTGCCGCATTTGCTATAGAGGCGCTGCTGGCTATTGCGACGATTGATAAAAGGGCTGTAAGTTTCATTAATTGCTTCTGGGTTAGAATTTATAGGCTGCACCGACACGGATTTGATGTGACTTTACGCCTCTATTTGTCGCCGCTGATCTTAGAAAAACATCCGGCTTGTACATATAATATGAGTCGTTAATCAGGGTTGTATTAAAGCGGTAGTCAGCACGTAATAAAAGATTACGCGTTGCGGCATAATCTATACCAGTGCCAAGATTCCAGCCTGTAAAATTATGCATTGCTTTTTCGCCACTATTAATGCCTAGGCGCTGGCTAGCAGCAAAATCGACAGCTCGTAAAACAGACAGGCCCGCAGCGACATAAGGCATAAAGCGCCCTTGGGCTAGGCCAAGGCGAGCGCGAGCAGAAGCTA
Organism: Bartonella sp. TP; assembly: GCF_030406085.1. Classification (NCBI taxonomy): domain Bacteria; kingdom Pseudomonadati; phylum Pseudomonadota; class Alphaproteobacteria; order Hyphomicrobiales; family Bartonellaceae; genus Bartonella; species Bartonella sp. TP. The sequence goes on along the minus strand of NZ_CP129002.1, from coordinate 549,617 downwards.
CAGCGGTTTCTTTATAAATCATGTATAATGAGTCGGGAATAATCCTTAAAACCTTTGATGAGTAGCGATCTATATTAGCATCGATACCGAATATAAAATGTTTTGGCAGCTCAAAATTGTAGCCCGCATAAAGCCCTAGCATAGGAACTCTGCTAGGGTGACCCAAGCGCTCTTCTATATTTGCAGTGGAATCTGACTTATGTGTAAAACGACTAATGGGAACGCCTGTTTCAACCCCTATATAGGGGCCAGACCATTTGAACTCTGGCTTGGCCGGCATTACCCTGGCCGCGGCTATATCGGCAGCAGAAGCTGCGGTAATATTAGCAATAAGAATCATCGCGCTGATGATGGATATCTTGGGGCTCATTCAAATTCTCCACTGTAAACTATTAGAAGTGCATAACACATTTGAGCCTGACTTGCAAGCGATTTACTTTTTCGCTATTATTAAATCTTGAGCATTGAAGGAGTAAAAATGGCTGTTCGTAAGTTAATCTATTTGCCGGATAAAAAACTGCGCGAGGTTTCAAAGCCAGTGGGCTTAATTACCAAGGAAATTAAAATATTAGCGCAAGATTTAATAGATACGATGCAATCAAAACAGGGCATTGGCCTGGCCGCTATTCAGGTTGGGGTGCCGCTACGCATGTTTGTAATAGACCGCGCCACGGCCGAGGAAGACGCCGCAACCACTCCGCTTGCTCCAGAAGATAATGCCGAGCCATTGGTGGTTATTAACCCCGAGGTGCTATGGTTTAGCAGCGAAAGTCATGTGTATAACGAAGGTTGCTTGTCTATACCAGATTATTATGCCCAGGTTAAGCGCCCGATTCTTATTTATATGCGCTTTACGACATTAGATGGCACAACAGAGCAGCTGGAGCTGCAAGGGTTGCTTTCTACTTGCGCGCAGCATGAGATTGACCATTTGGACGGTATTTTATTTCTGGATCATCTAACCAAAATCAAGCGTGATAGAATGGTTAGTAAATTTACCAAAAATGCAGAATTTTCAGATTAGGTTTTTGTTATGCGTATAATTTTCATGGGTAGTCCGTCTTTTTCAGTTCCTTTTTTAGCCGCCCTTCACCAAGCTGGGCACGAGATTGTGGCGGTATATAGCGCGGATTTACGGGTGCGCTCGCGCCGTGGCGAGCAGCTAGAGCATTGCGCTGTTGCTAAATATGCCATAGAGCATAATTTGAATCTGCGCACGCCAAGAAACTTTAGAGATCCGGCGGCGGTTCAAGAATTCATAGATTTCCAGGCCGATCTTTGTGTAGTGGTGGCCTATGGGGTTTTATTGCCCGAGCCAATTTTGCAGGCGCCAAAACATGGTTGTTTAAATGTACATCCTTCGCTTTTGCCGCGTTGGCGCGGTGCTGCGCCAATAGAGCGCGCTATTGCCGCTGGGGACAATTATACGGGCGTGATGATAATGCAGATGGATAGCGGCTTGGATACTGGCCCCGTGGCGCTAAGCGCAATAACCAATATCGATCAGCGCAATGCGCAAGAACTGCGCGAGCATTTGGCGCAGCTGGGCACACCATTGCTGATGGAGGCGCTGAGGCGGATAGAGGCCGGGGAATTGCTGTTTCTATCGCAGCTGGGCGAGCCTGTTTATGCGCATAAAATTATCAAGGAAGAAACGCGCATGCATTGGCATCATACCGCGTTTGAGCTCTATAATAAAATACGCGCTTTTGCACCACTTCCCGGGGCTTGGTGTTATATGCAGCTAACTTCGCATTCTGGCAAGCAAAAAACAGAGCGGGTAAAGATTCTTTCTGCTAGTTTGGAAGAAATTGCCACGCCAATGAAAAGAATTTGCGGCGATGGGGACAGTTTATACATATTAAGCTGTAAAAGGCCCGGTGGGCGCGAAATGCCAGTTGAAGAATTTGTAAAAGCCTATAGTAATATCGAATTCTTATGAAGCAGCGCTATCGTATAGATATCGAGTATGACGGCACAAATTATCATGGCTGGCAGCGGCAAAAAGCGCAGCCAGGGCAGCCAGAGCTAGAAACAGTTCAGAAAGCTATCGAGCAAGCCATAGAATCATATGCGCAAGAGCGGGTAAGCCTTGTTGCGGCGGGCCGTACCGACGCTGGTGTGCATGCGCTGCAACAAGTGGCGCATTTTGACTTGGGCAAAGCCAGGTCTGGCATAGAGATCGCCGCGGCGCTTAATTTCTACCTCTGTGCTGCGGGGCATCGCATTGCTGTTTTAAAGGCGCAGCCTGTTTCAGCAGAGTTTTCGGCTAGATTCAGTGCAAAAAAGCGGCATTATCTATACCGAATCATTCAGCGGCGGGCGCCCTTGGTCTTGCAGGCCAACCGGGCCTGGCATGTGCCGCGTGACCTAAATGTACCGCTGATGCAGCTGGCCGCGCAGCTTTTGGTTGGCACCCATGATTTTAGCTCTTTTCGCGCTGCAGAATGCCAGGCAAAAAGCCCGGTACGCACAATTGATTCTATCGAGATAACCAGGCGCAGCGAGGGTCTGATTGAAATGCGAGTAGTTGCGCAATCTTTTTTGCACAATCAGATTCGGGCCTTTATGGGCAGTTTGTATAATGTGGGTATTACGCGCTGGACTAGCGAGGATTTGGCCCAAGCCTTGGCCGCAAAGTCACGTGCTTGTGCCGGGCAAAATGCTCCGCCCTGTGGTTTGTATTTAAAAAAAATTGAATATTAGCAGGCACATAGAGCGATATTTAAAAAAACGTCTTGCCAAGGTTGCATCTTTGGATTAATAACAGCCGATGAAAGTATTTATTATAACATTGCGAATTTGCTTTTTGACTGCTTTGTGCATAAGGATATCTTTCTTTTCCAGTATAGAGGCGGTAGGTTCATCCCTGCTGCCTCTATCAGCCAAGCACGCAATGTTTGGCCCGGATGTACCGGATTTAAGCGACTTGCCGCATCTACGTTTCTTAACTAGCAACGATTTTTACCCCTTTAATTACGAAACGCCAGACGGTCATATGGCTGGCTATAATATCGACTTAGCCAAAGCAATATGCCGTGAATTGCATATGATTAATAAATGCCAGGTGGAAACAGTGCCCTTTGACCAATTGCCCAACAAGTTGCGTAGTGGCGAAGGCGAGGCGATAATTGCTGGCTTGCGGCTAGAAGGGGCTGGTGGGGCAAAGGATATTAGCTTTACGCGGCCTTATATGTTATTTCCGGCACGATTTTTAGTTATACGCTCTAAATTCGACCCGCAGACGGCAAAAGTTGCTGGCAAAGAGCTTGGCGAACAACGCATTGGCGTTTTGGGCGGCACCTCGCATAGCAATATGCTGCACATATATTTTCCCAATATAAAATATTTTTTATATAAGAGTATAGACCAGTTGCAAGAAGATTTAAATCGTGGCAATATAGATGCTATCTTTGGTGATGGTCGCATTTTGGCTAGCCTACAAGGCGACTATGTCTTTGAAGGCAAGGCGTATTATAACGAGCGTTTTTTGGGCTCTGGCATGAGAATTGCCGCGCTTACGAAACGGCAAGATATTTTGGCCGCGCTGGATTATGCTTTAGAGCAAATTAAACGTAAGGGTGATTTAGAACGATTATATTTTCGTTATTTTCCCCGTGATTTTTATAGTTAAATGAGTATTGTAAAGATATGAGCACCTTGTTATGAGTTTAGTTGGGCCAGATTTGTTGGAGTTCGTGCGGTCTTGTACGAGCTGGTGTTTTGAAGAAGCCGAAAAGCTTATGCATAGGCTAAACGCGGCTCGAGATAACAAAAAAGTTGTTATCTTTGAAACTGGCTACGGACCTTCTGGACTGCCCCATATTGGCACCTTTGGTGAGGTTGCGCGCACCCTGATGGTAGCGCATTGCTATGATTTAATTAATAAAACCAATTCTAGGTCAAAGCTTATCTGTTTTTCAGATGATATGGACGGCTTTCGTAAGGTGCCGGGCAATGTGCCCTGCCAAGAAGAAATGGCAGCCTATCTTGGCCAGCCTTTAAGCGTTGTGCCCGACCCTTTTGCCCTAAAAGAGCTGCTGCAGTCTACGCGGGATGAAGCAAAAATCAAACGCGAGATTAAGAAATTGCCAAGCTTTGCGGCTAGCAATAATGCTAGATTGCGGGCCTTTCTTGACTATTTTGGTTTTAAATATGAATTTGCAAGTGCTACGGAGCATTATAAATCTGGCAAATTTGACAGCACATTGCAAAAAATGATGCAAAATTACGACCAAATTATGCAGATTATGCTGCCAAGCTTGCGGGCTGAGCGTCAGGCAAGCTATTCGATCTTCTTGCCCATAAGCCAAGTTACCGGCCAGGTTTTGCAAGTGCCGATTTTAAGCAGAAATGAGGCAAAAGGCACAATAATTTATAAAGAGCCAACAACTGGCAAAGAAGTTGAACAGAGCATTTTTGGCGGTAGCGTTAAATGTCAATGGAAGGCCGATTGGGCCTTGCGCTGGGTAGCTTTGGGCGTTGATTATGAAATGGCTGGCAAGGATTTGATAGATTCGGTGGCTTTGTCTAGTAAAATCTCCCAGAAACTTGGCAGACTGCCCCCCGCTGGCTTTAATTATGAATTATTCTTGGACGAAAATGGCCAGAAAATTTCTAAATCAAAAGGCAATGGCCTAACCATAGAGCAATGGTTGAAATATGCACCAAATGGCAGCTTGCGCTTATATATGTATCAAAAGCCAAAAAGTGCCAAGCGCCTGTCTTTTGATATTATTCCGAAAGTGGTTGATGAATATTATAAATATTTGAAATCCTATAGGCAGTCCTTTGTTGATCTTAGCCGAGTTGATTTAGACAAATATGTTAATAACCCACTATATTTTGCTTATAGCGGCGATGATATAGACGAGGATGTACCCCCGCTTAGCTATGCCTTGTTGTTGAATTTAGTAAATGCTACGGGCAAGAATGCAAGCGAGGAGTTGTTGTGGAACTATCTTGTACGCCTCTATGGTGCTGAGGTTAGAAATAACCGCACTGTTACCAAATTAATCAAATATGCGATTAATTATTATAAGGATTATGTTGCTTCAACTATAAGCTTGGCCACGGCCACGCCATTTGAAGCAGAGGTGCTGCATAAACTATATGATTTAATCTCGTCTATGCAGCAAAGCAACACCATTCAGGGTGATGAGATACAAAACAATCTGCTTAATTTAGCCCGGCAATATGAGGCCTATCAAGACCCTAGCAAAAAGAATAGTGCTGGGCAGATAGCGGTTAATGGCGCATTTTTTCAAATGCTGTATAAAACTTTGCTGGGGCAAGCAAGCGGCCCGCGCTTGGGCTCGTTTATCGAGCTTTATGGCCTGCAAGAAAGCAAACAATTGGTGGGCCAAGCAATATGGCGCTCTGCTATAGCTAGAATAGAAGCGGCAAAACTCTGGGCCAAGCAAGAGCCAGAATATAAGCAGCTGCTAGCCCAGGCTGAGGCAGTGCAACATGCCCCAGCTACCCAGGCAGATTTGGAGCTTGGGGTTATTAGCCCCGCCTTGCTAGAGTTAGAACAGCTCGCTGTGCAAATGGAAGCATTGCAGCAATAGAACAATGAACGCGACGGAACAGCAAAATAGCATTAAAGAGCAGGTAGCGCGCCGGCGTAGCTTTGCTATTATCGCGCATCCCGATGCAGGAAAAACCACACTTACAGAAAAATTGCTGCTATTTGGTGGGGCAATAAATCTAGCTGGTGAGGTCAAGGCAAAGCGGGCAAAGATACAAACGCGCTCTGACTGGATGCAGCTAGAGCGCGAGCGCGGTATTTCTGTTGCTACCTCGGTTATGACTTTTGAATATAAAGATTGCGTGTTTAATTTGTTAGACACCCCCGGGCACGAAGATTTTGCCGACGACACTTATCGCACGTTAAGTGCGGTAGACAGCGCGATAATGGTGCTAGATGCGGCAAAGGGTATAGAGCCGCGTACGCTAAAATTATTCGAGGTTTGCCGGTTGCGTGATATTCCTATTATTACTTTTGTTAATAAAATGGACCGCGAAGCCCGCTCGCCGCTAGAGATTTTAGACGAAATAGAGCAAAAATTAGCGCTTGACGCTGTACCGTTTAATCTACCAATTGGGCAAGGGCAGCAATTCTGTGGTATTTATAATTTGGCTTCTAGTTTTATTCGCCGTGCTGATTCGCAGCCAGTGCAAAATATTGCTGCAGCAGAAGCGGTAAATATACCTAATCAATTGCAGCTCGATAATTTTGCCGCGGCGCAATTTTGCGAATCATTAGAAATGGTGCAGGGCTTATGCAAAAGTTTCGACCAGGATTCTTATCTGCAGGGCCATATGACGCCGGTTTTTTTCGGCACGGCACTGCGTGACATTGGTGTAGTAGATTTGATCGAAGCGTTGGTCGAGCACAGCCCTAGCCCGGGTCCTACAGCTAGCCAAACAAGAATTGTACAGCCAGATGAGCCAAAGCTAAGCGGCTTTATTTTTAAGATTCAGGCAAATATGGACCCGAATCATCGTAGCAGCTTGGCTTTTATGCGGGTTAGCTCTGGCGTTTTAAAACGCGGCATGCGGCTGCATATTGTGCAGAGCGGTAAATCGGTGAATCTTGCCGCGCCGCAATTTTTCTTTGGCGCGCGCCGTGCCCTGGCCGAGCAGGCTTTTGCGGGCGATGTGGTTGGGCTGCCGAATAATGGTAATTTTGCCATTGGCTATAGTTTAAGCGAGGGCGAGGGTTTAGAATTTTTAGGCGTACCGCATTTTGCCCCGCAAATAATACGCAATATCCGGACTGGCAATAGTTTAAAGGCGAAAAATTTGAATCAAGCTTTGCGCGCTTTGGCTATGGAGGGGGCGGTACAATTATTTTTTCCCGAAAATGGCGAAAATGTGTTAATTGGCGTGATTGGCGCGCTGCAGCTGGATGTGTTGCAGGCTCGGCTACAGGGCGAATATAATCTTGAGGCGCGGCTAGAGCAAAGCCGCTATAATGTTTGCCGCTGGGTAACTGGCGCTGGCGCTGCTAATTTTGCTGCCATGCATAAGAATGATATGGCACGGGATAATAGTGGGGCGCTAGTTTTTCTGGCCAGCAGTGAATTTTCGCTAGAATATGAGGCAAAGCGGGCGCTAGATGTTGAGTTTCTTGAGCTTAAGCCGCTTTAGCGCTCTGTGCCTAGCTCTTCGATTTTTTCGCCGCGCTTGGTGATTCGTGCGCAGGACGTAGCGATATCGCTAAAATCTTTTTCAAATAAAATAAAACGCTTTTGTACATCATTTGCTTGCTTCATTAATTTGCTGATATCTAGCAATAAAGTAGTAATTTCGGCCTGAATCAAGCGTGCGTTATTGCACATATTAACCTCGCGCACTAGGGCTTGCACAATTTTTACCGTTAGCATCAAGCTATTTGGCGAGGTTAGCACCACGCGCTCGCGGCTGGCCAGCTCTAGCAGCATGGGGCAATGTTGGGCGATATAGGCATAGATTGATTCGGCAGGTAGAAAAATAAAGGCCATGGCTTGCGTTTCGCCGGGAATGATATATTTTCTGGCTACATCGGTGATATGTTTTTTCATGTCGCTTAGAAAAGTTTTATGCGCTAGTTCGGCCCGTAATTTTTCGCCCTTTAGTGTTGCTTCTTCGATAGCGGCGAATGATTCGAGTGGAAATTTCGAATCAATGGCCAAGGGCGTGTGATTCGGTGGCAAAAACAGCACGCAATCTGGCCGCACGCGGGTAGAAAAACTGTATTGCATGGCATATTGTGCGGCGCTTAGCTCGTCGCGGATAATTGATTCTAGCTTTTGCTCGCCATAATAGCCGCGCTGCTGCTTGGCACCTAGCATGTGATGCAGATTTACAAAACTTGTGCTTAGATTATCTAGCTGCTGCTGTGCTCGGTCAATTACCCCTAGCCGGTGTTGAATTGCTGCCAAGGCTTGGCCAAAGCCGCCTAGGCTGTTGTTGCTTTGCAATTGTGCCTGCGCTAGGATTAATTGTTGTTTATAGTCGGCTAGCTTGGTTTTTAAATAAATTATATAGCCGATTGCGGCTAGGCATATGAAAAACGCGGCGGATAAATATAGGTAATTCGGCACTACATATAACCGCAAGAGCGTAGCTGTTGGGCGTAGATATTGGCTTGTATGGCAACATTATGCGCGAGTTGGCGTAGTTTGGGGCTAGCGCCTTGTGGTCCTGATTTTGCAAAGGCGGACCAGCCCATATGGTAGCTTAGATATAATTCATACGCGTTATGCGGATTTATGCCAGCTTTCATTGCGCTAGTGCGGTGATACCAGGCAATAAAGTCGATGGCGTCGCCAAAGCTACTGCGCGAGGCTGCAACATTGCCAGTGCGTAGCTTATATAAGCGCCAAGTGCCGTCTAGCGCCTGGGCGTAGCCAAATGCGCTAGAGATATGCCCCCACGGGATGATGCCTAATAGATATTGACGTTTTGAAAAAGCAGTAGAGCGAAAGCTAGATTCTGCCTTGATGGTGGCCAGCAAAATTGGCATATCGATTTTATATTTGTCCGAGGCTGTTTTAGTTTGCTGATACCAGTCGCCGAAAAAACTATGGCCCTGGGCAAAAATCGTGCAGGCATTGCCTGTATTCGTAATATGTGGGGAGGTACAGCTGGTTAAGAAGGTCAGAATGATAAAAACCAGGCTAATTTTGGTTTTATTCAAATATTTCATAGCTGTCTACAAAACTAAAAGGGGTTTTGGGGTTGTTGCCTATGGTGTTAAAAACAACAACCCCTTCGGAAGTTAGCAATTTAGTTGGCGACTGAATTTGCTAACACCCATTTAACTAAAGGTAGTTAAATGATAATTTGCAATTTACAGGCAAAAGGTTAACAAAAGGTTAACAACTTTCTTTTAATGCAAATTTTTTTCGCATTAAATTAATTTTTATGCGTTGGCTCTTTTCAATATTGCGGCAATGGGTGGCAAAAAACGCTGGCGTAGGCGGATAGGTCATGTTTTGCTCTGGCACTAAGCCTTTTAAAAAATCTTGCAGAGCTTTTTCTATAAGATAGCGGCTAAAGTCGCTGAGCGAAAAAATATAAGCTCCGGCTAAGGGTACCACATTGGCGTAGTTGCGGGCAGGAAAACCGCTGAATAATACTTCTAGCGATCTGGCCAATTCTTCGCGGTTTATTGGCTGGGCTAATTGCTGCTCTATTACGTCTAGTCGCTGCGCCATGGCGGCTATTTGCTCGGCATTGGGCTTTTGCCCTGGCTTAAACTCCATGCCTGTGGGTAGCGCTAGGCGAGACATTAGGTCTTTATACGTTTCTTCTAACCATAGCCATTGGGCTTGGTGTTGCAATTGAAAGGGTGTTTTTTCTTTTTTCATAATTTATATTTTTCTCCTAATATATTCTATTGATATATTATTGATATATTAGTGTGACATGGTGTCACATCCTTTATGCTCTAAATGTCGCAAGTGTATGTGACATTTTAAACTATTAATTAGCAAAATAAAACACGCTTTTTTGCGGTAGCTTCGTGAATCTGTAGCAGGAATTGCTTGACTTTTGCGGCTTGTTTGTTATTGCTGTAGGTGCAAAATTAGCTTATGGGGTATATTATGGTAGAAGCAGATAATAGAGGCCAAAAGCGGCCTAAACTTGGTGGGGTAGACCCAGCGCATTTCTTGATGAAGGCGCTGCCGATGTTAAAGGCCTATGAGGGCGAAAAAATTGTAATAAAATATGGCGGCCATGTCATGGGCGAAAATAAATTGGGCGAGCTTTTTGCCCGTGATATCGCCCTGTTGAAGCAAATAGGGCTTAGCGCGATGATTGTGCATGGCGGCGGCCCGCAGATAAATGATATGCTCGCTCGCTTGGGCATAGCCACGCATTTCGAAGCGGGCTTGCGGGTAACAGACGAAGCCACGCTAAAAGTGGCAGAAATGGTGCTGTGCGGCGATATTAATCGCAATTTAACGGCCCAATTATGTCGGCATGGGGCCAATGCTATGGGCCTAAGCGGGCGCGATTGTAATATGGCGCTGGCGGCAAAAACCTACAAAACTACTATTGACCCACAAACAAATCGTGAAAAAGTTTTGGATCTTGGCTTGGTAGGCGAAATAGAAGAGTTTAACACTCATACGCTGGACATATTATTGTCGCAGGACATTACTCCGGTATTGGCGCCTATTGCGGCCGACGCTACTGGCATTGTGTATAATATTAATAGCGACAGTTTTGCTGGCGCGCTAGCTGGTGCGTATAATGCCAAGCGCTTGATTTTCTTGACAGACGCGCCCGGTGTGTTAGATGCCGAAGGCCAGCTGATACGGCGCTTATCCATTAGCAAAGCCCGGCAACTGATTCAAGAGCAGGTGATAACGGGTGGAATGCTGCCAAAGATAGAAACCTGCATTAAGGCGGTAGAAAGTGGCGTACAGGCTGTGGTGATTTTAGACGGAAAATTGCCGCATGCGATTTTCTATGAATTATTCACCACTGAGGGTATTGGTACATTAATTGTAGCAGATTGAGTTAGGGAGAGATAGCTTATGGAAAGTAAAAATAGATTAGCCCAGTTGGTAAGTGAGGCTTATAGTCAGAATTTAAATGACAGCCAGACGGTGCGGATTATAGAAAATGTTATCGACGCGCTAGACCATGGCGCGTTGCGCGTAGCCGAGCAGGATATAGAGGGCAAATGGCAAGCCAAAGAATGGGTAAAGCAGGCGATTTTGCTGTATTTTCGTTTTAACCCCACCCATATGATGGGCGATAAGGTAAGCGGCGTGTTTTATGACAAGATAGAGCAAAAATTTGCCACCTGGACCGAGGATTTGTTCAAATATGCGCGTATTCGTGTGGCCCCCGGTGCAATTGTGCGTACAGGCAGCTTTATTGGCCCCAATGCGGTGTTAATGCCATGTTTTGTCAATATCGGTGCTTATATTGGCGAAGGCACGATGGTAGATAGCTGGGCTACCGTTGGCTCTTGTGCGCAAATTGGCAAAAATGTGCATCTTTCTGGTGGCGTGGGTATTGGCGGCGTGTTGGAGCCTTTGCAAGATAGCCCGACTATTATCGAAGATGGCTGCTTTATTGGGGCACGTAGCGAAATTGTTGAAGGCTGCGTAATAGGACAGGGCAGTGTTTTAAGCATGGGCGTTTATATTGGTAAATCAACAAAAATTATTGACAGAGAAACGGGCGAGATTCATCAGGGCTATGTACCGCCTTATAGTGTGGTAGTGCCTGGCTCTGTGCCTAGCAAGGGCGGGGTGAATTTATATTGCGCTGTTATTGTTAAAAAGGTTGACGAAAAAACCAGGGCAAAAACTTCTGTAAATGAATTGCTAAGGGGAGTTGACTCTTAGTATTGCTGTATGCTATATAAGTTTTGTTAGTAACTTCTCCGGATACAAGACTTGCTAGTTACTATACGTTAGTTGGCAGAGAAATCTGCCAACTATTTTTTTATGTGCGGCCTTCGCCCCTCAATCCTTTGCCGAAGCCAAGATTTTGCTAGCGATGTAGTCGCTGAACATTAGCCCCTTACTGGTAATAGGTAAATAGCGATTGTTTTTATCGCGTATTTTGCGCACTAGTCCTGCTTTTTGTAGCTCTGCTATGACTTCCTTTTTTAAAGGCCGTTGGTTTAAGACAGTATAAGCCCATAGATCAATGCCTCTTTTTATCCTAGTATTATTTACCAGCAGTTCTTCTGCTTGTTCGGCCCAGCTTAGCACATTAAGCTCTTCCACCGCTATGCCTTTTATACTGGCGTCTTTGTGCCAAATCTCGGGGTCTTTTTTATTAAAGACGGCGATTCGGCCATTTATACCACTAAATGATACACGTGAGTGGGCACCTGGTCCGGCTCCGATATAGTCACCACTGGTCCAATAATTCATATTATGTTTGCATTCATAGCCCGGTTTGGCGTGATTTGAAACTTCATAGGCTGGCAAGCCTGCTTTGCGCATAAATCTCTGTGTGAATTTATACATCGCGGCGGCGGCGCTAGCTTCCATCACTTCCATCTTACCTCGTTGGACTAGAGAGGCAAATTTGGTACCTTGTTCGATTGTTAGCTCATATAGTGACATATGTGGTAGATCGTACGCTAGGGCCGTCTCAAGCTCTTTTTGCCATGATTCTATCGTTTGCCCTGCTCTGGCATAGATTAAATCAATAGAGATATTGTCAAAATATCTCTTGGCGGCTCTTATGGCTAGGTGAGCAGCCTTTACATCATGCGTGCGGCCCAAAAACTCCAACCCTTCTTGTGTAAAGGATTGTACGCCTATCGATAGCCTATTTATGCCTGCTTCGCGATAGACTTTGAACTTTGCGCGCTCGGCACTAGAAGGGTTGACTTCTAAGGTTATCTCGACATTTTGCGCTAAATTAAACTGTTGCCTAATGAAACTTAAAATGCGGGCTACTGTGGAGCCGCTCATCAAAGATGGCGTGCCGCCACCAAAGAAGACCGAGGTAATTTGACGCCCTTTTATGTATCCTCTAAGATTCACTAACTCGCGTATTATTGCGATTAGGTATGTTTTTTCTTTTACATCCTCTTTTTGCTTATGCGAATTGAAATCGCAGTAGGGACATTTTGCCACGCAAAATGGCCAGTGAATATAAATTGCTGCTTTATTACTTTGTATATACATTTTACTAAACCCATTATGGTTACGCATATTGCTGTCAACTTTAACTAGAGGATTCATTTACATTGATAATTTACATTTCTACAACTTTATTTTACTATCTTGAACCATTAAATAAATAATAGACAAGTAAATAACTAAGGTGCAAACATGGAACATCACGAAAATTCGCCCCAGGAAAATACTCCTATAGAAGTAATAGCCGAAAACGAGAGTAAAAAGCAAGGATTAGAAGAACAACTTCTAGAAGCAAAGGACCGTATTTTACGTCTCGCTGCGGAAGCAGAAAATATTCGCAAGCGTGCAGCGAGGGAAATTAGTGACGCAAAAACCTACGCAATTCAAGGTTTTGCGAGGGAAATGCTTCCCGTATGCGACAGTTTAGAACGTGCATTAAAAGCTGAAAAAAATAATGAAAAAAATAATAATTTTTCTGCTTTTTTTACTGGTGTTGAGATGACTCAGGGTATTTTATTGAAGGCATTGGAGAATATGCAGGTAAAAAAGATGGTTGCAGAGGGCGCTATTTTCGACCCAAACTTTCATCAGGCCATGTTTGAGGTGCCAGTAAGTGATGCCGAATCTGCAGGTAAGGTGGCCAATGTTATTCAAGACGGTTATACGATAGGCGACCGTGTATTACGCCCCGCTTTAGTAGGCATAACTAAATATAAGCCAGAAGAGCAGGCATAAAAAAAGCCGGGATAGTAACCTATCCCGGCTTGCTATAAGCTTTTTTTTAGAATTTATAGGCTGCACCAATACGAATTTGATGAGATTTGGTTTCTATAGCTGGGTCAGCGTGTAGTAAAGTGTTATCGATAGCTATAGCATATATATCTTTAATCTTAATTTGGCTAAAGCGGTAATCCAAGCGCAAGAGCATATTATGGGCTAAGGCATAATCCAAGCCGCCACCAATATTCCAACCCAGATAGGTTTTCTGCTTTTTAGCATCTCTTAAGCTAAATCCTGGGTTTATCACGCTAAGGCCAGCATGTACTGCCGAAAGCCCGCCCGCTAGATATGGCATTACGCGGCCCTGGGCAAAGCCTAGGCGTAAGCGAGCAGCGGCTAGAGCGCTTTCTTTATATTTAATATACGGATCGTTGGTAGAGGAGTTTTCGCTTGAATGATAGTCTATATTACCATCTAAACCTAAAACAGCATGGCTGCCAATAGCGATATTATAGCCAGCGAATAAGCCTGCAGCGGGTGTTTCTTTTGGCTTTACCAGTAAGTTGGTAAACAAATCGCTGCCATCAGTCTCATGGAATTTATTCATTACCACGCCCGCTTCGAAACCTAGATAAGGTCCCGCCCAGCTAAAAGCTGGAGCTATATGAATGGGTTGCTTGATAATAATATCAGCAGCATTTGCTATAGGGGCAGTGCCTAGCATTGTGCCCATTGCCATAGCAGCGAAAAGTACTTTAGTTTGCATTTATATGTCCTTTAGTTTAGTATATGTAGGCAGGTCACTGGCCGAATTAATTGCGTGATAATTAATATTTCCATCTATGCCAAAAATCGCATGGCGGCCAGCCGCGATATTATAGCCAGCAAACAATCCAACTAAAGGTTGTTCCTTTGTTTTAGTATTTATATACTATACTATACTATACTATACTGTACCGATATGAGATTTGCAAGCTCTATTAGTTTTTAGCATTATCTGCACCTACTGCAGCTATTTTCGTGCCAGGTTCAGCCCTCAGATAAGACCGCACCATAATTGTTTTGCCGTGTTCAGATTTTATATAAGGCCTTACTATAACTGTCTTGGGTGCCGTTGCTGGTTTTATAACTGGAACCGCCTTTGTCCTAACAGCTAGTGGTTTTGTAATATGATGCCTTGTCAGGTGAGCCGCATTTGCGCTAGAGGCGCAAGCAAATATTGCGACAGTAGAAAGAAGGGCTTTAAGCTGCATTATTAATTTCCTTAGTTAGAATTTATATGCCGCGCCAATGCGGAGCTCGTGGGCTTTCGTTGCTATATTTGGATTTGCTTGTATTAAAGAATTGCTAGCATCTATAGAATATATATCTTTAATTTTTACGCGGTTAAAGCGATAATCAGCGCGTAAAAATACGTTTTTTGCTAAAGCAAAATCTATACCGCCGCCGATATTCCACCCGATATAAGTTTTTTGTTTGTTACTATCGCTATTAATAACGGTAGGGTTAGTTAAGCTTAGCGCTGCTCTGTTTGCCGAAAGCCCACCAGCTATATAGGGCAAAACACGGCCCTGGGCGAATCCAAGCCTTACCCGAGCAGCGGCCAAGGCGCCTTCCTTATATTTAAGATGCACGGTGTCTTTTTTAGCCGATTCAATTGAATGATAATCAATATTAGCATCCAAGCCCAAAATAGCGTGGTGGCCAAGCGCGAAATTATAACCAGTGAATAACCCTACCGATGGCTGCTCCTTTGGCTTAATAAGCGTGGCCAGATAACTATCATCCTGCAGCGGGGAATGTAGTTTAGTAATTACCACACCGGTTTCAATACCTAGATAAGGCCCCGCCCAGCTAAAAGCGGGTGCAGCA
Organism: Bartonella sp. TP; assembly: GCF_030406085.1. Lineage (NCBI taxonomy): Bacteria > Pseudomonadati > Pseudomonadota > Alphaproteobacteria > Hyphomicrobiales > Bartonellaceae > Bartonella > Bartonella sp. TP. The sequence continues at coordinate 534,411 of NZ_CP129002.1, read as the reverse complement.
GGAGCTACCACCACTTTTGCTATAGGCGTTGGCCTTATAACATCGGCCGCATTGGCCAGCGGTACATAGCTCAGTACGGTGCTGGCTATAAAGCTTGTTAAAAGCGCCTTAAACTGCATTTTCTGTTTCCTTTTAGAATTTATACGCTGCACCGATACGAATTTCATGAGATTTTGTCTTGGTATTTGCATTGAAGCGATGCCAAACATTGCTAACATCTGCCATATACAAATCTTTGATTTTAATTTGGCTAAAGCGATAATCAAGGCGCAAGAACATATTACGCGTTACAGAATAATCTATACCGCCACCTATATTCCAACCAAAATAGATCCTCTTTTTGTTGATATTTTGAGGATTACCTGTAGCATTATCTACGCTAAGGCCAGCATTGGCAGCGGAAAGTCCGCCGGATATGTATGGTAGAGCGCGGCCCTGCGCTAAGCCTAAGCGTAGGCGAACAGCGGCTAAAGCGTCTTCCTTATATTTAACATATTGCGTTGTTTCAGTAGGCGATTCTATTGGATGGTAATCTATATTCGCATCCAAACCTATAATTGCTCGTTGTCCCATAGGCATATTAAAGCCTGTATATAACCCCAATAAAGGGTGAGCTTTTGGCTTAGCTATTAATGGTACATAATTAGGCGGGGTGCTATTAGTAGAGCGGAACTCATTCATTACCACACCGGTTTCAATACCTAGATAAGGCCCCACCCAGCTAAAAGCGGGTGCAGCAGGCGCTATCATCACTTTTGATATAGGCCTTGGCCTTATAACATCGGCCGCATTGGCCAGTGCTGCATAGCTGAGCACAGAGCTAGCTGTAATACTTGCTAAAAGCGCCTTAAACTGCATTTTTCGTTTCCTTTTAGAATTTATACGCTGCACCGATACGAACTTCATGAGATTTTGTAGTGATATTTAGATCTTCTCTGTGCAAAACATTGTTGAGATCTAGAGAATATAAATCTTTAATCTTAATTTGGTTGAAGCGATAATCTAGGCGTAAGAGCACATTATGAGCTACAGCATAATCTATACCACCACCAATATTCCAACCTATATAAGCCTTTTGCTTTTTAATTGCAGCTGTGGGGGTTGCTGTATTGTATAGGCTGAGTGCCCCCCTTGTTGCTGAAAGTCCTCCAGCTATATAGGGCAAAACACGGCCCTGGGCGAATCCAAGCCTTACCCGAGCAGCCGCCAAAGCACTTTCTTTATATTTAACATAAAAACTGCCTTGATCGAGGGACTCTATAGAATGATAGTCGATATTACCATCTAAGCCTAGAATAGCGTGCTTCCCAAGCGCGAAATTATAGCCTGCAAATAATCCTACTGATGGCTGTTCCTTTGGCTTAATAACAACGCTTGCAAGGTCATCATCCCCATCAATGCCATGGAATTTAGTCACTACCAAACCCATTTCCGCTCCTAGATAAGGCCCCGCCCAGCTGAAAACTGGCGCAGGTGGCATTACTACAACTTGTCTTACTGGTGCTGGCTTTTTGACATGATGTGGGTGATGTTTTATAACATCAGCTGCATTGGCCAGCGGAGCGTAGCTAAGTATTGCACTTGCGGTTATGGTTGTGAAAATTGTCTTAAATTGCATATTAAATATTCCTTACTTTTAGAATTTATACGCGGCGCCGATACGAATTTCATGAGATTTTGTAGCGATATTTGCATCTACACGCTGTAAAATATTAGCAACATCAACGAGGTATAGATCTTTAATCTTAACGTTGTTAAAGCGATAATCTAGGCGTAAGAGTACATTATGAGCTACAGCATAATCTACACCGCCGCCGATATTCCATCCGATATAAGCTTTTTGTTTGTTAACAGAAGCAGGGATGGCGTTATCATTATATAGGCTGAGTGCTCCCCTTGTCGCTGAAAGCCCGCCAGCTATATAGGGCAAAACACAGCCCTGGGCAAATCCCAGTCTTACCCGAGCGGCTGCTAAAGCGCTTTCTTTATATTTATTATAACCTTGAAGTTCACTTCTAGATTCTACGGAATGGTAATCAATATTACCGTCTAGGCCTAAAATGGCATGGTGACCAATAGCAACATTATAGCCTGCAAATAATCCTACTGATGGCTGTTCCTTTGGCTTAATAACAACGCTTGCAAGGTCATCATCCCCATCAATGCCATGGAATTTAGTCATTACCAAACCCATTTCCGCTCCTAGATAAGGCCCCGCCCAGCTGAAAACTGGCGCAGGTGGCATTACTACAACTTGCGTTACTGGTGTTGGTTGCTTAATACGACGCGGATGATGCTTTACTATATCAGCGGCATTCGCACTAGATGCACCAGCTAATATTATTACGCTGGATAATAGAGTTTTCATATTCATAATTATCTTCCTGTTTGCATTATGCGGTTAAGTTATTAGAATATAAAATAGAATGCAAGTATGTGGATGAAAAATATATAAACTGTGTTATAAATATCACATCAATAATCTTTTTCAAAGAAAATACCGGCACTGTTATTGCTGTCGGAGCTAATTCGGGCTTTTGTTTTTACATGTTGGCTTAGGTCCCAGTTTATTGTGGCTTTTGTGCGGCCTTTTTGCGTGGCGCTTAGATTTATATAGGTGCTTCTGGTTAGGTACCGCCCGGCGCTAAGGCCGATATCGCCATTTTCGTCACTATTGATATCTAAATTTGCCAGGCCAGAAGCTTGCCTTAGATTACCAATGACGTCGATATTATTGTCGCCAGAAAACTGGGCCAGAGTCGAAACAATTTGGGTAAGCTGCAGTGGCGAAAGGTGCTTTAAATCATGGTTGAATAACAAATGGGCTAATATTTCATCTTGCGGCAGATCGGGGCTAGAGGTTAGCAATATTTTCATGTCATTACTGGTCCCAGAAAGGCTAATATTTATGGCGATTTTATCCACTGTGGTGCTAGCGGTAAAATTTAACAAGGGCTGCAAATTGCCAGTTAGCGTGGCGGTGCCAGCATTTAGATTTAGGCGCTGGCCTAGCAGATTTATCTCACCACGAATCATCTTAAAACTACCCACTGGCTGCATGACTGGGCCAAGATTGCGCAGATTTATCTGCCCGCCTAGCTCTACATTTAGCCCCATACCATGCAGAAATAGCTTTTGCGGGGCGCTGATATTTATATTTAAATCGCTGATGAATTTACGCTTTGTGTTGTTATTGTGCTGCAGTAAATTCGCGCGTTTTAAGGTGCGCATTACGCAAATAGAAGGGTGAAGATGGCGAACAGGCAAAGGTTGGCGATTCGCTAGATTTTTGGTAACCAGCAGCTCGCTGGTCTCTAGCAGCACATCGCCAGTGATAATTGGATGGCTTAGCAAATCGCCCTTTATGCCCAGCTGCCCAGACATTATTGTACTAAATACGTCGCTATTGCTGTAATGCACATGGGTTAGGGTGATTTGTAAGTCGCTAAGCAGGGCTAATGGCTGGTTGAGCTTTATGCTACCACTGGCTTTGAGCTCGCCACCTTCCATTGCCTGAGCCTTGGCGCTGGTAAGGATGAGTTGGTTGCCTTGTAATTGCCCACTGATATTAATATGCTGTAGATGCACATTATGCTTTACATCATAAAAATTGCCTTCGGTTAGTTGCATTTGCCCAATGGCATTTAAGGAATTGGCATCTAGTTTAATATGAGCTTTTAGCGCTAGCTGGCCGTCGATATTGAAGGCTTGGTTGGTAAAAAATTGGTTGAATAAATTAAGATTTGCCTGGCCGTTGATATTGGCGTCTAGCTTTTTATAGCGCATATTATATGTGCCAATGGCGTGTAGCGGAATGGCTGGCGTTTCGCTATTTAAGGTAAAATTGAGATTCTGGCCCTGAATCTTTGCTTTAGCGCTGATTCTGATATCGGGTAATTTGGCTGCAATAAAGGGCTGCAAGAGATTTAGGTCTAAATGCTGCATGGTGATATTGCTGTGTTTATCGTCGCTATAATTCAAACTGCCGTTAAATCTCGTGCCATCCTGTATGCCTTGTATAGTGCCCAGCAGGCTATAATGGGGCGCTAGCCGATTTGTCCCGGCTATGGTCATTATAAATTTGGCGTGGCTATCTTCTAGCTTTTGCCCATTTATCTTTAAATTCTGCGGCTCGATTTGCGCGCCAAGGCTTAAGATATGATTGTGGCCTTGGGCGTTGAGTTTAATCTTGGCGCTGCCCGCTAGGCTTTCTTCTAGTGTTTTTAGCTGCTTTAGCGTTAGGTAAGCCTGTAGCGCGGCGGATTTTTTATTAAGCAAACCTTCGGCCTGGATATTAAGCTGTGTCGAATCAGCGGCAAAAGATTTAAAGCCGAGCCCAGCAGCTTGATAAAGCACTGTGCCGGAAAGATTCGTTTTGGGCATAAATAAAGGGCGAAAGCGTGCGGGCAGGCTGGTAAAAGCAAGATTTTTAAAATAGCCAGTAAGCTCTTGGCTAACCAAGAGCTTTGAAGGCTTAAGGCTAGAAAAATCAATATGGCTTTTGCCCTGTATATTAATTATACCAGCCCAGGCTTTGCCAAAAAAGCCGCCAAGCGTGCGTAAATCCGTAATGTCGATTTTGCTATAGCCATCAAAATTGTGATTCTGTATCGTGCCGCTGGTTTGTATCTGGGTATTGGCAGTGGTAAAAACTAGCTTTTTTATTAAAATCGGTGCCGGGCCGAATAATTGTGCATCGCCATTTAGCATGATTCGGGTTTTGGCATGCTGCAAATGGCCCGTAGCTTGCAGAGTTACATAGTGGGTTTCGGGATCTTCCAAGCGCTGCGCCAGGCCGTTTAATTGCAAATGCGCGCTAAAGGGTGCAGCTTGGTTGCTGGCTTTGAAATCTTGTATATTTAGCTCGCCTTCCCAATGGTCGGTATTGGCGGCGCCATAATCTAAGCGCAATATTGCTTGGCTAGCTGTCATATGGCCGTCATTAAAAGGCAGTTTGATTGGCTCATGTGCGCGGCTTGGCTTTAGCCGGGCCAGAACAAAGGCGCGGCGCAAAAAACCGTCGGGCATTAGGCTGCCATAGGCGTCTAGCGACAATATGCTACCTTCGATTTTTGCCTCATGCACGATTATGCTGTGATCGGGGCGAATATCGGCATTTAGCCACAGGGCAGTGTTATTATCGAATAGGGGTTGATAGATTGGCGGCATAATTATGCGCACCGGGCCGCTTAGGTCGAGCTGAATATGCTTGCCTTCTGCCTCTGAGGGCTGAATGCGCAGATGCCCGTCTAGCACATCTTTATCACCTGCCTGGGTGCTTAGATTCAGCTGCATATCCGACAGAGTGCCGCCGCCTTCTAGCTTTAGCGCTAATTTTGGCCTGCCCTCAATTTGCAACAGATTCGCGATAATGCCATTTGCGCTTTCAAAAGCATCTAATTTTATCTGCAATTGCTTGCTTAGCGTGCTATAGCTGGCATTTAGCTCTAGCTGGCCGGGTGCGTCGGTTCTTTGTAATTTTAAATTGGTGGCTAAATTATGGTCAATAAATTTACTAGAACCTTTTATGGTCAAGCGCGCGGCCACGCCAAAAGCTGGCTGGGCAAATTCGATATTATTAAAATCTACTTGGTTAATGTCGATATTAACGGGTAAATCGCTAATGCTAAAGCCGTAATCTGGATGCTCGCTAGAATGCTGCGGCTGGCGCAAGAGAGTTAATTTTTGCGCACTAAGCTTGTTTATTACCAGATAGCCTTGTAAAAGAGCCGAGCGCTGCCAGTCTATTTGCGCCTGCTGAATATCTAGCCAAACGCCATTTTGGTCAGAAATGGTGATTCGGTCTATATTTGCCTTGGCGGACAACGCGCCATGCACACCCTGAAAATGTATTTGGCGCTGTGGTGTAGAGATTTGTTGCTCTAGATAATTAAGAATCCAGGAGTTTTCTTCGGCATTATCCGCCACCGCGCCGCTTATTATCAGCACCAGCAGGGCGATTAATATTGTAGCGAGCAGGCTTCTATTGGCCATTAGAATACCTCACCAATGCCGATATAAAGCTGCAGCTTTGGGTCATTTTTTGTCTGGTGCAGCGGGCGGGCGATATCTAGGCGCAGGGGCCCCAAGCCAGAATTATAGCGCAGTCCAACGCCCACGCCAGTCTTGAGCTTAGCTTTAAAGTCTAGAGCCTTTGCCCCGACATAGCCGCTGTCAACAAAGCCAGTAGCGCCCCATTTATGCCATAGCTTAACGCGTAACTCAGCGCTGGTTAGGCCCAAACTTCTACCGCCAACTGCGCATTGCCGATTCTTGCCGTCGGCCGGGCAAATTACGCCAATAGATTTATAGCTATAGCCGCGAATTGAGCTGGAGCCACCAGCAAAATATTGCATGCTTAGCGGTAATTGCTGTAGATTGGCGCCGCCCAACATGCCCCATTTGCCACGCAGCGCCAAGATATAATTGGCGTTGTTATCTAGGGTTAGGTACGAGCGGCCCTCTAGCTCGACACGCGTGGCCAAATTGCCACCGCCGCTAGCGTAAAAGGGATTGAGCCGAATATTGGCAAATATACCGCGGCTTGGTGACAAATTATTATCACGTTTGTCGAGGCTAAAATTGGTATCCAATCCGATTAGATGAAAATGCCGGGCACCAAAACTATGAATTTTATCGCTACGGTCGCGTATATCGCTTAGATTTACATAGGCCGAGCCTAGCCATTGTTCGCTTAGCGGTTTGTAAATGCCCGCCTTGGCTTCTAGCTGCTTTGTATTATAATAGTCTGTATATTCGCTCCAGGCACGCAGGCTGGCAGCTGTGTGTGCATTATAATACCAGGTGCCGGGTTTGTCGAAGCTAATGGTGAAATCATAGCCAAAATGCTTGATTATTGGTGATTGCCGCTTGCGGCGCAGCGCATCGATATCAATGGCATTGCCCCCGGCTTTTAGAAATAGGCGCTCGCCATGGCCAAATAAATTGCGATGCAGCCAGGTTAGATTAACGCCCAGCCCGTCTTTGGTGGCAAATTCTAGCCCTGCGGTAATGCTGTGCAGCGGCTTTTCGGTTACTATTATACTCAGCGGTGTGGCGCCAGCACTATTATTCTTGCCGGGTCGCAATATTACAGTGCTGAATAGGTCTAAGCTCTCTAGATTATGCCGAATATCTTCCCTATTTTTTGGCGTATACAGGCTGCCGCTGGTAAAGCCGCTAAAATAGGCGATAAGCTTGCTATTTAAATGCGGGTAGGGCGTGGTGTTAATAATCTCTAACGTCGAGAAATATAGCTTGCGGCCCCGATCGATTAATATATCAATATCAATGCTATTTGTTTGATGTTGCGCGGTGATTCTGTTGTGCAGAATCTTGGGCCGAGAATAGCCAAGCTCTGCTAAATGATGCAAAATCTGCGTCTGTGCCTCTCTTATTATCGGCGCCTTTGCTGGCTCACCAGTGCGAAAACCTAGATTATGCGGCAAAAATAACGTTTCATCATAGTGGGTTTTTTTCCCCTGGGTAATGCTAGCGATATTTATGTTATGCAACTTAAAGATAGGGCCGGGCATTATAGTGATAATGATGTGGTTATGTTCCGGAAATCTGGTATTTGCAGCTAGATTATGCACCTCGCTACCATTAAGCTTAATGGAAAGCTGGCTGGCATAGAAAGCGTGATTCTGCATGGCGCTTACGATATTAGCGTAATCGCCCTTTGCCTTTAATAGCAGCCCGCTATCGCCATAGGCAGCGTTTTTCTGCTCGCGATATAGCAGGCTGGCGCTTTTGGCATTTGCCAGAGCTTTGCGTGCTTGCAGCGTATCGCGGCTGGTAAAAGTGCAGTCTTGTGGTTTAAGTAAAACAAAGCGTACATCATAATAGCGTGGCGCTTGCAATGTTTGAGCTAAGGCAGAGCTAGAACAGAGGCAAATCAGAGTCAAAAAAAGGTAGTATAAATATCTCATTTCGGCTGCTGAGTGTAAGCGCAAAAGGTAAATAAATCTGCAATAAGTTAGGCTTTCAACTTGCAGAGGGGTTTGCCCATGCTTATATAAATTTTAATGAATAAAGCCGACTATATGGGGGTATTTAATGGCAAAAGTTATAGGTATAGATTTAGGAACCACAAATTCTTGTGTGGCGGTGATGGACGGTGGCAGCGCTAAGGTTATAGAAAACGCGGAAGGCGCGCGTACTACGCCTTCCATCGTGGCCTTTACCGACAATGGCGAGCGTTTGGTAGGGCAGCCCGCAAAAAGACAAGCAGTAACCAATCCAGCAGGTACAATCTTTGCGGTTAAGCGCCTTATCGGCCGCCGTTTTGAAGATGCCGCGGTTAAGAAAGACAAAGAGCTAGTACCGTATAAAATAGAAAAAGGCGACAATGGCGATGCTTGGGTAGAAGTGGCTGGCAAGAAATATTCGCCCTCGCAAATTTCTGCTATGACGCTACAAAAAATGAAAGAAACTGCCGAATCTTATCTGGGCGAAAAAGTTAGCCAAGCAGTTATCACCGTACCAGCCTATTTTAACGACGCGCAGCGCCAAGCCACCAAAGATGCGGGTAAAATCGCTGGTCTGGAAGTGCTACGTATTATCAACGAGCCAACGGCGGCGGCCCTGGCCTATGGTCTGGACAAAAAAGACGGCAAAACTATAGCTGTATATGATTTAGGCGGCGGTACTTTTGACGTTTCTGTTTTGGAAATTGGCGATGGTGTGTTTGAGGTTAAATCTACCAATGGTGACACTTTCTTGGGTGGTGAAGATTTTGATATGCGCTTGGTTAGCTATCTTGCGGATGAGTTCAAAAAAGAGCAAGGTATTGATCTAAAAAGCGACAAATTGGCTTTGCAAAGATTAAAAGAAGCTGCGGAAAAAGCGAAAATAGAGCTTTCCAGCGCGGCCCAAACCGAAATCAACCTGCCCTTCATTACAGCTGATGCTAGTGGACCTAAGCATTTAACACTTAAGCTAACACGGGCAAAGTTTGAATCTTTAGTAGAAGATTTAGTACAGCGTACGATTGAGCCGTGCAAAGCCGCACTGAAGGACGCTGGCCTAAGCGCTAGCGAAATTTCCGAAGTGGTGCTAGTGGGCGGTATGACGCGTATGCCAAAAATCCAAGAAGTGGTTAATAAATTTTTTGGCAAAGAAGCGCATAAGGGCGTGAATCCAGACGAAGTTGTGGCCATGGGTGCAGCAATTCAGGCTGGTGTGCTACAGGGTGATGTTAAGGACGTGTTGTTGCTTGACGTTACGCCGCTTTCTTTGGGTATTGAAACTTTGGGCGGGGTGTTTACCCGGCTTATTGAGCGCAATACGACGATACCAACGAAAAAATCGCAAACTTTCTCTACCGCAGAAGATAGCCAGTCGGCAGTTACGATTCGTGTATCGCAGGGCGAGCGCGAAATGGCTGCGGACAATAAGCTTTTGGCACAGTTTGACCTGGTGGGAATTGCGCCAGCACCGCGCGGCGTGCCGCAAATCGAGGTTACCTTTGATATCGACGCTAATGGTATAGTAAATGTCTCGGCAAAAGATAAGGGCACAGGCAAGGAGCATCAGGTGCAAATCCAGGCTTCTGGTGGCTTGTCAGAAGCCGATATTCAAAAAATGGTAAAGGATGCCGAGCAAAATGCCGAGGCAGATAAGCAGCGCAAAGCGTTGGTTGAGGCAAGAAATCACGGTGAATCCTTGGTCCATTCTAGCGAAAAATCATTAAAAGAGCATGGTGAAAAGCTGGGCGAAGAAGATAGAGAAGCGATTAAAACTGCAATTTCTGAATTGCAAGAAGCGCTACAATCGGATAATGTAGATAAGATTGCTAGCAAAACCGCAGAACTTGAGCAAGCTAGTATGAAGCTGGGCCAAGCTATCTACGAATCTAGCAAGGCGAATGCAGAGGCACATGGCGATGCTGGGCATGCTCATGACAATCCAAAAGATGTAGTGGATGCTGAGTTTGAAGAAGTAGACCATAAAAAATAATAAAATTAACTGCAGCGGGGGGCGTGGTCTCCCTGCTGCCCCTTCATTTTACCCTTAGATAGAAAATGAAAATAGATTATTACGAAGTATTAGGTGTAGCTCGCGATTGCGACGATAAAACAATAAAAACTGCATTTCGCAAATTAGCCATGCAGTATCACCCCGATAAAAATCCGGGTAATATCGAGGCAGAACAAAAATTCAAAGAATTAGGCGAAGCCTATGAAATATTGCGCGACCCACAAAAACGCGCCGCTTATGACCGCTATGGCCATGACGCTTTTGCAGGAGGCGCCGGTGGGCAGAATCCGTTTGGCGATATGGGGGGCAGCCCTTTTGGTGGCTTTGCCGATATTTTCAGCGACATGTTTGGCGATATTATGGGGGGGGGCATGTCGGCCCAGGCCGACCCACGCCAGCGCGGCTCTGATCTGCGCTATAATATGACTATCAGCCTGGCCGAGGCCTATAGTGGGCTAGAAAAGCAAATTGACATTAAAGCGGCCACGCAATGCGACGAATGCAATGGCTCGGGAGCGCAAGATGGCACAGCGCCGCAGACCTGCCCGCAATGCCATGGTGCTGGCCGCGAGCGGATAAGGCAGGGCTTTTTTGCCATAGAGCGCACTTGTTCTACTTGCCATGGCCGCGGAGAAATTGTGGCAAATCCATGCAAGAAATGCGGCGGTGCTGGCCGGGTAGAAAAACATCGCCAGATTAATGTGCGCATTCCAAAAGGTGTAGACACGGATACGCGGTTGCGGCTTAGCAATGAGGGCGAAGCAGGGCTTTTTGGTGGGCCAAGTGGTGATTTATATATTTTTCTAACGGTAAAAGAGCATGAGCTATTCCAGCGAGAAAATGCCGATTTATATTGTCGCGTGCCAATTAGCATGACCAAGGCGGCACTGGGCGGCACTATTAGCGTTACTAGCCTTAGCGGCAAGCAGCATGAGGTAAAGATACCTGTTGGCGCACAAAATGGCAAAAAACTACGCCTGAGCGGCGAGGGTATGCCGGTTTTGCAAAAATCTGGCTACGGCGATTTGTACATTCTGCTTCAGATTGAAACGCCGCAAAACCTTAATGCCAAGCAGCGCGAGCTCTTGCAACAATTTGAAAAATTGTCGAAGAGCGAAAATAGCCCTACAAGCTCTGGGTTTTTCAATCGTATGCGAGAATTTTTTACTCATCTTTAATAGCAACTCCTAGGGCTGTAAGGCGTTTTAGTTAATTAGCTAAATACAGAATAAGGAGAAAGAAGATGGGACTATTTGACTTTGTGAAAGAAGCCGGGCACAGGCTTTTAAACGATATGGGTGATACAGCCAAAAGCGCAGCCTCGAATATAGGCCAACAAGTTGTCGCAGATAATGTTAAAAAGCATTTAGACAAATATAATATCGGTACAGAAAATGTTAATGTAAAGGTAGATGGCGACAAGGCGCTTTTGAGCGGCGAGGTAACTGACCAAGCATCGTTAGAAAAAGCTGTGCTGGCTGTTGGCAATTTGCTAGGCATTTCTCATGTTAACGCTAGTGAGCTCAAAGTGCAAAACAATAATACTAGCATGGGCGGAAAAAACAGCCGATTTTATGAGGTTAAGCGTGGTGATAGCCTATGGCAAATAGCAGAGTCGGTTTATGGCGCTGCCAATGGCGACAAATATAAAGTTATCTTTGAAGCCAACAAGCCTATGCTAAGCTCGCCCGACGATATTTTTCCGGGTCAAATGTTGCGTATCCCAAATATAGACGCAGCATAGCACAAGGCTAGTAGCCTGGACAGCAAATAGGGCCTGCTGTTCGGGTTTTGCCGATTTCTTGTGGCTTTGAGCCTTGCCATCAGTTTCTATATCTGCTAGTACTAGATAAGTTTTAGTTAGTTTATAGGAAGAATTATGCAGGTTAGAATTTGGTATGCTATGGTAATTTTAGTGCCTTCTTTTCTTGCGGGCTCTGTGGCTAATGCGATGAGCCCGCTTTTGCGTGAAGAGTTGAAGCGGTTAGACCCGCAAACGCGGCTTGAGCAGCGCTGTGATATCGAAGCGATGGAAGCTATTGCAAAATCTACCAAATTCTCGCCAGATAAAGCTATAGCCTATGCTTTTGCTGACCCCATAACGACCAAAGACACTATAAACGCTAAGGGTGCAGCTTTTCGGGCGCGCGGCAAATGGTACCATTTTAGCTTTTTCTGCTTAGGTACTGCAGATCATCTTGGTATAGTTAAATTTGATTATCGTCTGGGCGAAAAAGTCCCGCGTGACCAATGGGACGCGCATTATTTGGTGCCATAAGGCTCTGCTTTAGGAAAGACAAGAAAGACTACGGCGCCTATGGTGAGTGCTAGCAATAAATAGTAAAAGGCCATGTAATTATTGTGATAATAATGCTGCAGGGCGGTTATAGCCATATTGGTGGTGCCGCCAAAAAGAGCCACGCCAATGCAGTAGGATATAGCGTTGCTCCTGGCTCTGATTTGTGTTGGAAAAACCTGCAGAATAAATAAACCGCTCACCGTCATCAGCATACCAATATGGGTTACGCAGAGTAGGTAGCTGCTAATAAAGCAAAGTGAATTGGCCGCTGCTAAAGTAGTAAAGCTGATATAGGCCAAGCCAGCAATTGCGCCGAGCAAATAAACAATCAGCGCTTTTTGTCGCTGTACCCTATCGCAAAACAGGCCGCCCAGCAGCGCACCAAAAGCCATAAACAAACCTGCATAGCTGGTGATAAGAAAATTGGCGCCAGCATTCTTAAAGCCAATTTGATTTAAAAAATGTGGCATATAAAATACCATACAGTAAATCGCCACGCTAGTCGGTAATATGCTCATAATGCTCAAGAAAATCTGACCCCAATATTGCTTTAATTGGGTTTTTTCAGTGGTGTCTGGGCGTTTATCTGCCTGCATATAGCTATAGCGACGCAGCATCAGCGCCAAGGGCGTTAGACACAGCCCTGCCAAAAATGGCAAGCGCCAGCCCCAATCATAGAGCTGCTGGTGGCTAAGCCAGATGTTTAGGCCCGCGGCAAAAGCAGCGCCCAAAAAGCTACTCAAACCTTGAGCCATAAATTGAAAACTCAGAAAGAGCCCCGGCCTGTACCCAGCCTCGATTAGTAAGCTAGAGGCCACGCTTGACTCACCGCCAGTAGCAAAGCCTTGGCAAAGGCGCGCCAAAACCAGTAATACCGGCGCTGCTGTGCCTATCATCGCGAAGCTTGGTAGACAACATAGCAGCAAATTTGCTGCTGCCATTAACATCATTGACCAATATAGTGCCAAAGTACGGCTTTTTTTATCTGCTATATAGCCCAGAATTATGCCGCCTAGTGGGCGAATTACAAAACCCAAAGCAAAAATACTAAAGGCAAGTAGCATAGAAATATAGGCGCTTTTATGCGGAAAAATCGCCGCCGCAATCTGGGCTGAAAAAAAGTTATAGACAGTGAAGTCAAAAAACTCTATAAAACTACCTAGAATTGTGATAAGGATAAATTCTACTTTACGGTACATAATGTTAATATAAAAGAGTAAAGAGTAACATGTCAAATAAAATTACTATAGAAGAGCTAAAAAATCCACTTTTTGTCCTACAAGAATTATTGCGATGTCCTTCGGTTACGCCAATCGAAGCGGGAGCACAGCAATTTATAGCCGAGTGCCTAGAGCCGCTGGGCTTTACTATTCAGCATTTGCCATTCGAAGCTGTGGCGAATCTTTATGCTAGCCGCCCTGGGGGTAAGGGCCGGCATCTGTTATTTTCTGGGCATAGTGACGTAGTGTCGCCTGGCGCGCCTGCTAGTTGGAGCCATGCGCCATTTTCTGGTATTATTGAGGGCGGGAGGATTTATGGTCGCGGCGCGCAGGATATGAAGGGCGCTATAGCCTGCTTTATCTCGGCTTTGGCTCGCGCTGGCGAAATAGATGCCACAATTTCTCTAGCTATAACGGCAGATGAAGAAGGCCCGGCTTTGGACGGCACGGTTAAATTATTGCAGCATGTGGCGCAGCAAGGTGAAAAATGGGACTTTGCGCTAGTTGGCGAGCCCACTTGCGGCGAGCAATTTGGTGACACTATTAAGATTGGCCGGCGTGGTAGCTTGAATGGCGTTTTGCATGTGCAAGGCGTGGGCGGCCATGTCGCTTATCCGCATTTGGCTGTTAATGGAGCGCATAAGCTTGCCAATTGTATATCTAAATTGCTGTCATTGCAGTTAGATCAAGGCAGCGAAAATTTCCAAGCTTCCAATTTAGAGGTTACGCAACTAGTTTCGTCAAGCAATTCGGATAATGTTATACCAGCTTTTGGATTTGCGCGCTTTAACATTAGATTTAATGATTTATGGACGCTCGAATCTTTAAAAGCGCGAATTGCGGAAAGCCTACCAAAAGATCCAGATATAGAGTTAGATTGGGTAGATGGCGCGAGCGAGAGTTTTTTACTGCCAGAACCGAAATTAGCCACTACGCTACAAGAGATTATAAAAAAAACTACCGGAATTAGTGCACGGCTTGATACTGGCGGCGGCACTTCTGATGCGCGTTTTATAAAAAATTACTGCCCAGTTGTAGAGTTTGGCCTGTGCGGTGGGCTTATGCATAAGCCCAATGAAAATGTGCCATTGCCTGAGTTAGAGGCTCTCACAAAGGTTTATACAGAATTGTTACAAATTGTATAAAATTGCTTGACAAAGTAATAAAACTAGTATAGAGTAATAGTTAGGATATAGTTAGAAACTATATGTTCTATTGTTTGAAGATCATTCAATTATCTTTCCATTATTGGCTCCCGCTATGCGGGGGCTCTTTTTTCGAGAAAGAGCATGTAAGCTAGCTATATTTCAAATGTTTATTTTTAACATTTTAACTCTCTTATCACTTTAAATTGCTGCACTCTTTAACTCCGGGTGCAGCCTTTTTTTTAGTCATGAGCGTAATTGCGCGCCAGTTTGTTTATATATGGCTTCTATTACCTTGCTACAGATAGCTTCAATCTGTGCAGCAGCTAGCGGCTGGGCTGGGCTAATTTTTAGCTCTAGTCCAACAGACTTCATGCCTGGTTCGATTGGCGAGCCCGTAAAAACATCAAAAACATTAATTTTGGTAATTAATTTATCGGCATTTGCGGCCGCTTTTTGCAATTTTGCCGCTTCTACGCTCTCTTCTACCACAAAGGCAAGATCACGATAGATATTTTGCTGTAATTGCGGTGTATAGGCGGTATTTTTTTTATTGCTGGCTAGCTTTGCTATAGTTTCTAAATCTAGTTCAAACATGACAAGAGCGTTTTTAACCGCAAAGAGTTCGCAAATATCCGGATGCAACTCACCAAAATGGCCTAGTACATTGGGGCCTAATTTTATTAAACCGCTGCGCCCTGGATGGTAAAAACTTGGCGCTTCGGGTTCAAAACTCAATTTATCTATATTGATGCCAGCAAGATCCAAAATGCTTATAGCGTCCTGCTTAGCGTCAAAAATATCAACAAATCCAGCATTGCCGCGCCAATGCCTAGCTTGCTGGCCGAATTTTGCTTGATTTTGCCGCAAGGCAGCCACAGATAATTCTTGCCCATTTTCGCTTGTGTTTTTGTAAATATGCGAAAGTTCAAATAAAGCCACATCTTTTTGCCCACGGGCAGCGCTATTAACTGCGGTGTTTATAAGGCCGGGCAGTAATGAAGGCCGCATGTCGCTCATATTTGCGGCGATGGGGTTGAGCAATTGCAGCTCTTCTGCCCCGCCGCCAAAAGCTTTTGCTTGCTCATGGCTAATGAAGGACCAGGAGAGGATTTCGCTAAAGCCGCAGGCGGCTAGACCATGTTTAACCAGGCGGCTAAGGTCCAAATGCTTGGCAAAAACCACAGGGGGCTGGCCTTCTTTTCGCGGCTGTGCCGGAGGTAGGGGCTGTGGTTCTAGCTTGCCCAGGCCATGGATGCGTATAATTTCTTCTACTAAATCGACGGGTTGGTGAAGGTCATGGCGCCAGCTAGGGATTGTTATAAGCTTGCCTTCTCTGGCGCAGCCGAGCTTTTGTAGAATATCATACATTGTTTCGTGTGCTATTTCTATGCTCGTTAAACGTTTTACTAAATCGGGGTCAAAAGGAATTGAGAAGGGGGTTGAGTTTTTTGGTCCCCCTAATTCTTTGCTTTGCCAGCCTAGAATTTGTTGTGCTTGTTGAAAGGCATAGGGGATTAACTCGCCATCGATGCCACGCTCTGCGCGATAGCGTTGCTCATTATTTATGCCTAATAACCGCCCCGCTATTGCTACTGGTTCTTGGTTCCAGTCTTCGCTCCAGAGTAATATATTGTTCATAGTTGGTTCAAAAACATGTTTTATAGAAGCGGTAACACCGCCGACGGCTTCGATGCCGTCTTTGCTCTTAAGCACCACAGTTTTGGGCGGTAATTTATAAGTTTTTCCGTTTGGCGCGTTAAAATCTTCTTCGTCTTGGAGCTCAACAGACTCAACATCGCCATTTAATTTATTGGCATTTAATGCTATTATTGGTACACCGATATCGAGGGCGATATAATTGCAGCAATCTTGAATGTTATTTTGTGGTTTTATGCCAGCCGCATTTAGCCGCTGTTGAATAGAGTCCGGTATCGCCTGGTTTGCTAGTTCTTTTAACTTGCCGAGGCCAAAAGCAGCCAAATCGCGTGCTATGCCGTGGACGCTTGTACAATCGGACCGATTCGGCGTTACGGAGATTTCTATTACCGGGTCGTTTAATTTGGCATAATTCGCGTAAGATTCGCCGATTGGCGCATCTGCTGGCAGTTCTAAAATACCGCCATTGTCATTTGGCAAGCCAAGCTCTGCGGCAGAGCACATCATGCCATGGCTAGTTTCGCCGCGAATTTTGCTAAGTTGAATAGTTAGCCCTAAATGCGGTAAATAAGTGCCGATCGGCGCCAAGACGCCACAAAGGCCCACCCTAGCATTTGCTGCACCGCAAACGATTTTTAAGGGATTGCCCTCGCCAATATCTACTTGCAGCAATTGCAGCTTATCGGCATTAGGATGCGGAGCGGCTTCGATTATCTGCGCGATTTTTAAGGGTGCTAGATAGGCTTTGTCATCAATGCTCTCTACCTCTAGCCCAAGCTGGGTGAGTGCTTCTGCAATCTGCTCAATTCTATGGTCGGTTTCTAAATGCTCTTTAAGCCAAGAAAGGGTAAACTTCATGCTATTTTACCTTGTGCTGTGAAGCCATAATGCTTAAGCCATTCGACATCTGCTTCAAAAAAGGCGCGTAAATCGCTAATGCCGTATTTTAGCATGGCCAGGCGCTCAATGCCCACGCCCCACGCAAAGCCTTGGCAATTACTAAAAGCTGGACCGCCATTGTGCAGCACATTTGGGTGCACCATGCCGCAGCCAAGAATCTCTAGCCACTGGCCATTGTTGACATTTGTGCAGCTAATATCAACCTCCATTGAGGGTTCGGTAAAGGGGAAAAAAGAGGGACGAAAGCGCATTTTGATGTTTGGGCTTTCAAAAAATTGCTTGCAGAATTCCTCTAATACCCAGCGTAGATTTGCCATATTCGCTTGTTTATCGATAACCAACCCTTCTAGCTGGTGAAACATCGGGGCGTGGGTGGCGTCATAATCCATGCGGTAAGTCTTGCCAGGAATTATAATGCGCAACGGCGGCTCCATGCATTGCATAGCGTGAATTTGTACTGGCGAAGTATGGGTGCGCAATAATTTATGGTTACCCTTTGCGTCCTTGGTTTTTAGAAAAAACGTGTCATGCATTGTACGTGCAGGATGATTCCGCGGAAAATTCAGCGCTGTGAAATTGTAATAATCCGTTTCGATATCATTGCCAGCGGCGATGTCAAAGCCCATTTTGCTGAAGATAGCATTCACTTCTTCCATAACTTTGGTTAAAGGATGCAGTCGGCCCTGTGTAAGAGGCAATGGCGGCATTGGCAGGCTAATATCTACTCGCTGTGCGGCCAAGAGCTCTTGCTTTGCTTGATTTTTGAACCAGGCCATCTTTGCTTCAAGCGCAGCATTTATCTGATTCTTTAAATCATTCAATACTGGGCCGTTAATCTGGCGCTCTGCCGGGCTCATTTGCCCCAGTTGTTTCAACAAATTGGAAACCTGGCCCTGGCGACCTAAAAGCTCAATTTTTTGTTGCTCTACTTGTGCAAGCTCGCTACAAGCTTCTATGCGGTTAAGCAATTGCGTCTTTAGGTCGTTTATATTGTCCATAGCCCTATCTCATAATATTGCTGAGTAGGGTTTAAGCCGCCACCGCATTATAAGCAGACTCATCTATCTCTTTTAGATAGGCTAGAGCTTCGCGGGATTTATTAACCAAAGCTGTAAAGCTTGCTGGTTCTTCTATCGCCAATTGCGAAAGTAGCTTGCGATCTACCTCGATACCAGCTTTGATTAAACCATCGATAAAGCGACCATAGCTCAGGCCATGCTCGCGGCATGCCGCGTTGATGCGCTGAATCCATAGAGCACGGAATGTACGTTTTCTATTTTTTCTATCGCGATAGGCATATTGCTTGGCTCTATCTACGGCTGCTTTTGCTGCGCGTATGGTATTTTTGCGTCGGCCATAAAAGCCAGCAGCTTGTTTTAAAACTTTTTTGTGTTTTGCGTGCGACGTTACGCCGCGTTTAACTCTTGCCATGATATAGCTCCAAAATTCTACAAACCGTTTGGTAAATAATTATGCGTAATTTTCTTCGCATCTACGGGGCTTAGCACCATAGTGCCGCGCGCATCCCTGATGAATTTATTGCTTCTTTTGATCATGCCATGGCGTTTGCCAGCGGCGGCGGCTTTAACCAGGCCCGTTGCCGTGATCTTAAACCGCTTTTTTGCGGATGATTTCGTTTTCATTTTGGGCATTTCGCTCTCCATCTTCATGAAAGTTTAAGCTAGATAGCCGATCAAGGCATGCCCTGCCCGACGGCTATGTGATGTATAAGCTTTAATATAATTAGGCTAATTTTGCAAGTATTATTTTGGCGCCAAGATCATTATCATTTGCCGACCTTCCATTTTGGGGGCAAATTCTATTTTGCAGTTTTCACCCACATCTTCGATTATGCGGTTTAGCAATTTTTCGCCTAAATCCTGGTGGGCTAACTCGCGGCCACGAAAGCGCATTGTAACCTTGACCTTATCCCCTTCGCTTAAAAAGCGTATGATTGCTCGCAATTTTACATCATAATCATGGGTGTCGATATTTGGCCTTAGCTTTATTTCTTTTACCTCAACCGTTTTCTGATTCTTACGCGCTAGAGCTGCTTTTTTCTGCGTTTGATATTTTAGCTTGCCCAGATCGGTTATTTTACAAACTGGGGGCGTGGCTGTTGGTACAATTTCTACCAAATCTAGCCCGGCTTCTTCTGCCATGGCAATGGCAGTGCGTGTATTCACTACCCCTAGATTTTGCCCCGACACATCTATCAGTTGTATTTGCTCTGCTAGAATATCACGATTTGCGTTTGGCCCGTCTTTTTTTACGGTTGCAGCTTTACTACTTGGTCGGCGAATGGTATATCTCCTTTGTGCTATGATCATTCAATTCTATGATATATAGCAACTATATTTTAATAAAACAATATAGGGAAGCGCTGTTATGATAGAAAAAATTATTGTTGATGGGCGCACTATAGCGGTAGATGTTGCCAGGCCCCAGGGGGCCACGCATAATTTACTGTGGTTGCCGGGTTATTTGGCAGATATGAGTGGTACTAAGGCGAGTTTTCTGAGCCAATTTTGTGCGCAGAAGAATTTGGGTATTATTCGTTTTGACTATAGCGGGGTGGGTCTTTCTGCTGTTGGTGGGCAAGAATTTCTGCAGGCCACGCTAAGTGACTGGCTTAGCGAAGTGTTGCATATTTATAAATTATATAATGACAAGCCAATGATTTTGGTTGGTTCTTCTTGCGGTGGTTGGTTGGCTCTGCTGGCTAGTTTGGCGTTGCAAAAAATAGGCCAGGCTCCAGAAGCCTTGGTGCTTTTGGCTCCGGCGCCGGATTTTACTAGCATTTTATGGCGCGATAAATTTACACAGCAGCAGCAAAGTGAGCTTGTAGAACAGGGCGTTGTTTATTTTGGCGAAGAGAAGGTGCCTTTTTCGCAAAAATTTATTGACGATGCTCAGCAACATCATTTATTAGATGGGCTAATAGAGATTAATTCGCCAATTTATATCCTGCAAGGCCAGCAAGATAACGTAGTGCCGCCAGAGCATAGCCTGGCTTTGCTACATAGATTGGTCGGCTGTGATGTTAGTCTTTCGCTGTTAAAAGATGGGGACCATCGTTTGTCTGGAATAAGTGATTTGCAGAAACTCACGCAGATTATTGGCGATATTGTTGAAGAAAATGGGTAATATAGTAGGCCCCGACAAGATAATATATTATCTGGGTGCACCATATAAAATAGTGCATATTGGTGGCCGGGGCTTGTGCCATTTATGTGCTGGTGAGATTTACGTACCCGGCCAGCCGGAGCATTTGCCGCGCCGCTTGCAGGATTTCTATCACAGTCAAGCTGCCCGAATCATGCTGCCTATTATTTATGAATATAGCGAGCAATTAGGCGTTAGCTTCAAGCGCGTTCGTTTTAAAGATACGCGGTCGCGCTGGGGCTCGGCTAGTAGCTTGGGCAATTTATCGTTTAGCTGGCGTATTATGATGGCGCCAGAGCCTATAGTGCGCTATTTAATAGCCCACGAGGTAGCGCATTTGCGCCATATGAATCATAGCGAGTTATTTTGGCAAACTTGCGCTTTGCTGTGCCCACAATGGCAAGAATATCAAGACTGGCTAAAGCGCAATGGTGAGGCGATGATGAGCGTGGTTTTTAAAAATCATCGGGGCTAAGATGCTCTTGCAAAGCTTCAAATCCGCCAATATGCTTGCCATTATCGTCAAATACTTGCGGAAAAGTCTTATAGCCGTTGGATTTAAATAATGCTACTTCGGCTGGGGTTTTATAGCTTTGTTCTTTATATTCAATATTATGCTTGCGCAACAGTTCTTTTGCTCTGTCGCACCAGGGGCAGCCCGGTTTACTGTGAATAATATACATTCTACATCCCTCTATTGTAAATTTTAATTAAGCTTCGCATTCAATACAGAGATTGCCGCGGGCTAGCTCCTGTGCTGCATTCAGACCTTTGTGGTAGTAAAGAGATTTGATACCACTTTGCCATGCTTGCTTTATTAACTCAAAATTATGCTTTTTGGTTTCATTTGGCGAAATTTTAATGTTAAGCGACTGGCCTTGATCGATGTATTTTTGCCGGTCAGCGGCTTGTTTTAGGATTTCAAACGGGTCAATTTCTATAAAGGTGCGAAAGATTTTTTTCTCAAGATAGCTTAAAAACTCCAAATGTTGCACCGATCCGGCTCGTTGTAGGATAGAAAGCCAGGTGGCTTTGTCATTTTTGCCTTTTGCTATTAATAATTGCTCTAAAATCAGATTCTTTTGGGTAAAGACACCTTTGGCATTATCATTTTCAAAATAATTTGCTTCCCATGGTTCAATAGAGGGCGAAATTTGCCCCAAAATGATAGAAGAGCTGGTGGTGGGGGCAATAGCATTTAGACATAAATGTCTTTTGCCATAGCCGATTAGACCTTCTGGCTCGCCATATTCTTGCGCCATTATACTAGAGGCTTCGTGTGATTTGCGGGCGATATGTTCGTGAATGGCTATATTCGCTTCGCGCGCTTCCGCACTTTCAAATGGGATGTTTTTGGCTTGTAGGTAAGAGTGATAGCCCAAAGTGCCAAGCCCAATTGCACGCCATCTGGTGGCGAATTTATGGGCGCGTTGCATAAAGAGCATGTCTTTGGTTTTGTCTATATATTCTGTCATGATAGCGTCTAGGAAATAGATCATTTCCTCTATCAAGCTGGTATCACGCCATTCGTCAAAAAATAAAACATTTACCGAAGAAAGATTGCAAACAAAGCTTTCATCTACACCAGAAGGTAGCATGATTTCTGCGCATAGATTAGAAGCATGGATAGGAATATTCTTGTCTTTTAATACTTGCGGACGTGCTCTATTAACTGTGTCGCTAAAGAAGATATATGGATAGCCACAAGCGCGGCGGCGATTAATCAGCTTGGCCATTATTAGCCGCTTTTCGCCGCCTTTTTCCTCGGCCAGCATTTCCTGCATCCATTTGTCGCTAATGCAAACGCCAAAGGAAAGATGTTGAATCGGATGATGCACGCCGTCGGTAATAGAACGAATCATTAGCCAGTCATTAATATCTGGATGATCGATATCTAACCAAATGGCGCAATTGCCACGTCTTACATTAGATTGCGAGATTACCGAAACGGTTTCTTGCAATAATCTGGCAAAATGCACCGGGCCCTGGCTTTTGCCTCCGCCTGATATTTTTGTGCCTTGTGGGCGTAATTTACCCATATAGCACGAGGTGCCAGCGCCTAGTTTTGTCATCATTCCGATTTCGGCATTGGCGTATAAAATATCTTCCATTGTGTCGTCCATAAAGGAGCCGTTGCAAGAGATGGGCAAGCCACGCCCCAAGCCGAAATTGGACCAAACAGGTGAAGATGGCGAAACCCAGCCCCGGCGCAAGCCTAGGCGTACACTGGGCAATTTACGCCCCAAAATTTGCTCGGCATGGTCTACTAGACTAGTTGCACGCTTGATTGCCGCTTGCTTTATATCTGTGTCGTCTTCATCTAGCTTTAGATATCCGCGCGATAATGTGGTAAGGGCAACTTCATTAAGCCATTCCCAATCTTCTCGCTTGCTTAAATTTTCTAGGTAATGCATGTTTAACCTTATAGTGCTTGTGTTTAATTCTATAATAGATAATTAAAAATCGTCTTCGTCGCTGCTATCTGCTTGCGTATAGGTGATGGGCTCGCCATGGAAAAAATCTACTTTAGGCGGAGCCAGCAACCCTTCTGTCATCCAAAATGTTTCTGTCTCTAGCTCGCTATCTATCGTAAATAATGGCGCATAGCCTACACCAACCAAGCTTTCATTTAGCCGCATAGCTACAAAAGTTTTTAATATATCCTTATTCAAATGTGGCTTGCTATAATCGCCTAGCATCCAGTCAACTAGCTTGCATTCGGCCTTATACGCTTCGAAACATTCTTCTTTAACTTTATCTTCTAAATCCTTGTCGAAATATTGTGGA
This sequence comes from Bartonella sp. TP, assembly GCF_030406085.1. Classification (NCBI taxonomy): domain Bacteria; kingdom Pseudomonadati; phylum Pseudomonadota; class Alphaproteobacteria; order Hyphomicrobiales; family Bartonellaceae; genus Bartonella; species Bartonella sp. TP. The sequence goes on along the minus strand of NZ_CP129002.1, from coordinate 511,255 downwards.
TATTCTTGGCGCAAGGTGTTTATGAGCCTCATCCCTACTTGCGCGTGCAACAACTCTTCATTACGCGTATATTTTACCTGCTGAGCAGCATCTTTTAACTGATTCTGAAATCTATTGAACCATAATATTATATAAAATTGGCTAAAAAGACTAACATTTTCTGTAAAAAGTGTGAACAATATTAATGAATATATGTATTGTTTTTTGTCATCGCCATAGATTTTTTCATTATGTTTGGTAAGATATTTTAATCTACCGCTCAGCGCGGGAACACTCAAATTTTCTTCAAAAATATTTGACATGCCAAGGCAATCTAGCAGCTTTTCATAAGCGTCATTGTGAATTTCTTCTACATGCGCCATAACCATGCCCATACTGTCGATAGAGGGGTGGGGCAGATTGTCGCCAAGCCGAGCCCAGAATTTTTTAACCTGCACTTCTATCTGTGCTATAGCAGCCAAGCAGCGCGAAACAATCTGGCGCTCTTGCTCGTTCATCTCTATGCGAAAATCATTGACATCGCTGTTAAAGGTGAATTTTCTAGCGTTCCAAAATCCGTCCCACATGGCCTGAATAAAATCCTTGGTCCAAGGGTAATGATTCGGTTTGCGCGCGATCTGTTTGTCAAATAGCATCCTAGTCCCACCTTACGTTTTTGGGGTAAAATTGAGTAAATTTTAATAAATTCTTTACTATTTAATAGCACTAAAACATTTAAAAATACAACAAGAAAATTATTGTAAATCTATCTTGACTCTTTTATACTAATTTGGAACAAATCGGATAAATATAGGGGATAGAGGGCTATTTGTGCCAAAAAAAACTTCCATAATAATATTTTTTCTAGGCGCTTATTTTATGACGTCTTGTTATGCGACAAATGCGCATAAACCACAGCGCATTGCTGGTTTTGTTAATTGGGCGGTCTATAAATATCAGATTCATGGCCATGATGTTTGCTATGCGCTTTCTGTGCCGCGACGGGCGATGCCAGTTACCGCGCATCATGGCAAGGTTTATTTTCTAGTTAGCCGTCGGCCTAATGCCAAATTGGCTAATGGTTTTGAACCACAATTTCTGGCGGGCTATAATCTAAAGCCCGGTACTCAGCTTGTTGTAAATGTTATAACTAAAGGTAAAAAAAGCCGAGATTTTCATATGTATGTGCGTGGTAAAACCGCTTGGGTTAAGCGCAATACAGACGAGCAGCAATTAGTAGCACAGATGAAAACCGGCGCTATATTGAATATAGAGGCGCAATCTGCGCATGGTACCAAAACCAGCTATAGCTATTTATTAGAGGGCTTGGGCCAAGCGCTGGAAGTGCTAGGCAAATGTAGCGAAAACTTATGAAAGTAAATATAGAGCTTATAGGGTTAGATCGTACACAGATAGCAGAGCACTTACAACTATTGGGGGTGCCTGATGGTCAAATAAAAATGCGTGTGACGCAATTATGGCATTGGCTTTATGTGCGCGGCGCGCGCAGCTTTGCGCAAATGTTTAATATCTCTGCGGAGCTGCGCTCTAGCTTGGCTGAATATTTTACCATCACTTATCCAGAAATTGTTGAAGATCAGCTTTCAATAGATGGCACGCGAAAATGGTTGCTGCGCTTTGCCAGTGTGGACCCGCGTATTAAGAATCATGTCGAGGTTGAAACTGTCTATATCCCGCAGGAGGATCGGGGCACTTTATGCATTTCCTCGCAGGTTGGCTGTACGCTAAATTGCAGTTTTTGCCATACTGGCACACAGGCTCTAGTGCGTAATTTAACTGCGCATGAGATTCTAGCACAATTATTGCTGGCGCGTGAGTTGCTGGGCGACTTTCCCGGGGGTAGTGTGCCGATGGGGGCGATTGTGCCTAGCCAAGGGCGGCGCATTAGTAATATTGTGATGATGGGTATGGGCGAGCCGCTGTATAATTTTGACAATGTTAAGCAAGCCTTGCTTATAGCTAGTGACGGCGATGGTTTGTCGCTTTCGCGCCGGCGTATAACACTTTCTACCTCGGGCGTGGTGCCGATGATAGCGCCAGCGGGGGCAGAAATTGGCGTGATGCTAGCCATATCTTTGCACGGCGTAAGCGACGAGGTGCGCGATAAATTGGTGCCTATAAATAAAAAATATCCGATAGCGCAATTATTAGAGGCTTGTCGTAATTATCCGGGGCTTAGCAATGCAAAGCGTATAACTTTTGAATATGTTATGCTTAAGGATGTTAATGATTCGGTGGCGGATGCTAAAAAACTGGTGAATCTGCTGAAAAATATACCAGCAAAAATTAATTTAATACCTTTTAATCCATGGCCGGGCAGTCCTTATGAATGTTCAGATCCGCAGCAAATAGAGCTATTTGCGCAGGTGATTAGCCGGGGTGGCTATGCCTCGCCAATAAGGGCGCCGCGGGGCCAGGATATTTTTGCCGCTTGTGGGCAGCTAAAATCTGCCTCACAAAAACTAAGAGCTTCGCAAATTTAAGGCATTAATATGTTAATTAAAGGATTTCTAGTTGGGGATTAGGGTAGAATGGCAAAGAGGGTTAATCTAGCGTTATTGGGGTCTAATGCCGCGGCATTAGATCCGCTAAGAATGACATTAGAAGGTGTTGAATGGGAAGTTTCTACTTATACCGATAGCGCAATATTGCTAGAAGATTTGGTAGAAATGCTTATAGATATGGTAGTGTATTTTGATGATTCGGTAGACCTTAATATGGATATTATTGGGCCATTGCGGCGCGTTTCAACAGTGCCCTTGGTGGTTATAACGACCAAAACTGACGAGATGGATGAAGTTTTGATGCTAAAATTGGGTGTAGATATGGTGGTAACTCTGCCCTATGCCCAGCGTCTATTGCTAGAGCGCATAAATGCGGTGTTGCGCCGGGTGAAATATGAGCAAGAAAAATGTAATGGTGTTTTAAATGCCGCTGATGATGAAATTATACAGCGTGGCGCGCTATTGTTAGACAAAGCACGCTATTTGTGTAAGTGGAAAGGCCAAGAGGTAGCGCTAACCACTTTGGAATTTGCGCTGATTAGCGCTTTGGCTAGGCGGCCGGGTATAGTAAAAACGCGTGATGCCTTGCTTACCGAGATTCATACTGACGACCCCTATGTCGAAGACCGGGCCATAGATAGCCTTATTAAACGCCTGCGGTATAAATTTAAGCAAGTTGATGAGAATTTTGAAAATGTAGAAACGGTTTATGGTGCTGGCTATCGTTATAATCTTGAATAGCCCTAGGCGCTTTCGGCCATAGCTATTTTAAACTGTGCGGCGTGTAGTTGCTTGAATAAGCCGTCTTCTTGTGCTAGCAATTCTGCTTTGGTGCCTTGCTCTACGATTCTGCCTCGATCAAGCACGATGATATTATCGGCTTTTGCGATAGTACTAAAGCGATGAGCTATGGCTATTACCGTATGTTGCTTGACCATTTCGCTTAGGGTTTGTACCACCAGGCGCTCGGATAAAGCGTCTAGTGCCGAGGTTGCCTCATCTACCAATATAATCTCGCCCTGATGTAATATAGCCCGCGCCAAGGCTATGCGCTGTGCTTGCCCGCCCGAAAGGCTTCTGGCATTATCCACCAGCATTGTTTCATATTGCTCTGGTAGGTTCATAATAAATTCATGGGCGCCAGCTTGCTTTGCTGCGGTGATAATTTCGGCCATACTAGCTTGGGGTCGCCCTAGGCCGATATTATATTTGATGTCACCATGAAAAAGAAAAACATCTTGGCCAACATAAGCTATTTTTTGTCGCAACGAAGCAAAGCTAGCTTCTTTTATATCTTGGCCATTTATTAAAATCTGACCAGAATTAGGATCATAAAGCCGTAATAATAAATTCACAAGGGTCGATTTGCCAGAGCCAGAGGGCCCAACTATAGCGGTTAGAGAGTTTTTTGGAATTTTTATATTAATATCATGCAATACCAGGGCAGAGCTAGGGCCATAGGCAAAATCTACTGCTTTTAGCTCAATGGCGGGACTATTTGCTGTAATCATAGGAATCGCTGTGGCCTTGGCCGACTGCGCCAGGGCCACTGGCTCGTCTAATATATTAAACATCACGCGTACACCAGTTAGCTGCGCAGTTAAATTGCCAGCACTGTTTGCCAGGCGTTTTGCGGGCTCGTAAGCTAGCAATACGGCCGTTATAAAGGCCATTAAATCCCCCGGCGTGCCATGATTCTGCAATACTAAATAGCCGCTTATGGCAACAACCAAAGCAATGGTAAAGCCAGCCATGGTTTCCATTACTGGGCTGGTAAGGGCACGTAGCTTGGCGATTCTATTAGATTTATTTTCTACGGCTAGAATCGCTTCATCCATGCGCGCTACCATTAGTTTTTCTAGGCCAAAAGCCTTTATAACCCTTATGCCTCGCGTGGTTTCTTGCATTACTTGGATGATTTGGCTGAAATAGGCCATTTCATCGGCGGCCAGCTGGCGGATTTTTTCTAGCCCTTTGCGCACCAGGCCATAGATGGCTGGGCCCAAAATTATGGCAATCAGGCTTAGCAGATAATTGCTATATATCATTACCACGATTAAGGCTAGCAAAGTTAGTAAATCGCGAATATAGCTAGAAATTAGCAAATCGATTACCCCGCGCGCTTGCGCAGCGCTGGTGGTTACGCGCATTATTAGGTCTGCACCGATATTTTTGTGAAAAAACGAAGCGTCTTGATTCACAATTTTAGCATATATTTTGCTCTGCTGAGCGGCAATAACGCGGTTGCCAGCGCGGCTTAAATAATAAAGCTGAAAATAACTGGCCAGGCCTTTTACAACAAAAATCGCTACAACGCCAGAAGCAACAGTCACAATATGCTTCAATTTAGGAACCAGCAGCAAATCATTGATAATATGACGCATCATCCAAGCGCTCAGCGCGGTAGTGCCCGCAATAACCACCATACTGATTATGGCTTTGAGGTATAAAGCTAAATTGGCGCCCACATTTTCGCTAAATAATCGTAGTAATAGTTTTCGGTCTTCTTTTGCTAAACGCGCTGACATTTATAATCCTTCACAAATCTGTAGCTATATTTTACCATATACATCCTGCGACGCAAGCTTATACTTGCGTCTAGTATTGCTATATGCTAGTTTTTGCATAGAGGTAATTGAATGCATATAGATTCACAACAGGCCGTGCTTGCTGTGCTGGTGGGCTTTATTGGCGTTATAGTTTTGGCAGGGGTAAGCTTATATCTTTTGCGCCAGTTGCAAATAGCACAAAAATCCATGCGTAATTGGCGCGCTGCATTGCAAGCAGTAGGCGCCGAGCTGTATGTTTTTGACCATGTCTTGGCCAAACCGCAAGCTTTGGTTGGGCAAACAACAGAGCTGGTTGAGATTATGCAAAATACTGCTTTGGTAAAAGAGCCATTGCAGCAGTTGCTAGAGGCAGGGTATGAATTTGAAACAACAGCGCGGCTTGTAGATAAGCAAATGCGTATAAAGGGCGGTATTCAAGGCGGGCGAGCTTTTGTGCTAGCGCTAGAAATGCTGCATAATGTTGATGATTCTTTTGATGCATTAGATGATTTACCAGTCTTGGCCTATATTCTTAATGAATCTGACGAGTTGATTTATGCAAATCGGCCATATAAAGCCGCTATGCAGGGTGAGATGCGGGCGATTTTTACGCCCAAGCAAATAGAGCTGGGCCACGCCATTGTTACCCTAGGCGGGGCACGCTTAGCTGTTAGCCTGCATAAAATCGAGCTAGATAAGCGATATAATTTAGTCGCGGCTTTTGACATTAGTGCACAGCGCGAGCTAGAGGCGCAGATTAAAGAATTAGAAGAAAGCTATCACCAAGTTTTGGAATTGTTGCCCAGCGGCATTGCTTTGTTTAATCGGCAGCAAAAATTGATATTTTTTAACCAATCCTTTGTGCAATTATTTGACTTTGAAATCACCTTTTTAGAAAGCAAACCTTCGCATAGCAAAATTTTGGAATATTTGCGTGACCATAACCAGCTAGCGCCAATAGAAAATTGGCAAAGCTGGCAAGAAGAGCTGCTGAGTTGCTATCATTCACTAGATATGCAGCATCATATGTGGAATCTGCCAAATGGTAAAAAAATACAAATCACAGCGCAGCCCCAGGGTTTGGGCGGCACCTGTTGGATTCTAGAAAATTTAACTAGCCAGCTAGAGCTACAAGCTCGCTATGACGGGCTGATTAGACGCCAAGGCGAAACCTTGGATAATCTGCTAGAGGGTGTTGCTCTCTTTGGCGAAGATGGCCGAATTGTGCTTTCAAATCCTGCTTTTACCAAATTATGGGGGCTCGATTTACGCTATGGCATGCAGGGCTTGCATATTAATGATTTAGAGCCAGTTTATGCAAAAGCCCTAACTAAAGAAGCGGTGTACAGCTTGCCCCGCTTAATCAGCGGCCTGGCCACGATGCCAACCAGCCGTATTTTGCAACGCGGTCAGCTAGATTTAAAAAATGGCGATGTGTTAGAATATTCAATTTGCCCATTGCCGCTAGGCCAAAGCATGCTGCGCTTTGTTGATGTTACAGCAAAGATGCGTGTGGCGCGGGCTTTGTCGGACAGAAATGATGTTTTGCTAAAGCTCGATAAAATACGCAGCGATTTTGTGCATTATATGGGCTATGAATTACGCACGCCGCTTACGAGTATCATCGGCTTTACGCAATTGATTAAGCTCAAGGGAGTTAATGGCTTGGCCCTAGACCAACAACAATATCTAGATGATGTTGAGTTTGAAGCGGGACGCCTGCAGGTAACCTTGGATGACACGATAGATTTGGTGAATTTAAATGATGGTACTATTAAGTTAGAGAATGAGGCTTTGGATATTGCGCTTATTTGCCATGCGGCGCAAGAAAAGGCCGGGCAGCGTTTGGCTTCGAATTCGCTGAGCTGTGATTTTGAACTGCCGCAATTACCACATCGTTTTTATGGCGACGCCAAGCGGCTAACACAGTTGTTAACTAGTATTTTGCGCTATATCTCGCTTTATGCGCCAAGCGGCGAGCAGATTAAGGTAAAAATTATGGCCCATGATTCGTCATGGAGTTTTACTTTTTATACTAGTGCCGCATTGCCTTTTAATGTCGAGGATGCAGCCCCGTTTAGCCGTATTGATTTGTCTTTAGCGCGCAGCTTGCTAGAGCTATTAAAGGGTAAAATTAGCTTTAAGCAAGCCACTGGCCAAAGCATTATAACAGCGCAGGTGCCCTTAAAAAAGCATGATGCATAGAAAAAGCTTTACCTTAATCAGCGCAGAGCAAACCACCGCCATGGCGATAGCCCTAGCTGGCGCGCTGCAAGGCGGCGAATTTATTAGTCTTTGCGGCGAGTTAGGCACGGGTAAATCTCACTTTGCACGAGCTGCTATACGAGCCCTGGTCGCCGATCCAGAGCTAGAAGTACCTAGCCCCAGTTTTACGCTAGTGCAGTCTTACATTGGCCAAAACTCCATAGCTATTCATCACTGCGATTTATATCGTCTTGGCCAAGCGCAAGAGATTTTTGAGCTGGGTTTAGAACCAATAATCGCTTCTAGCTTGAGCAATAATGCAGAATCTGCTATTTATTTTGTAGAATGGCCGCAAGTGGCAGCACAGCAATTGCGCAAGGCAGAGCTAGAGCTTGAGTTTACCTTCACAGCGGCAACACAAAAGCGCAAATTGCATGCTTCTGGTAGTGCGGCCTTGATACAGGCATTAAGCAATTATGAGAGTTAAAGCAAATATTTTTTCCTGCGCTTCTGGGGTTAATTTTTTAGAAAATTTTGTATCTAGCCTATATCAGGGCGAAATTTTGCCCCAGTTAAATCTGCAAGATTTAAGCAGGTTAGAGATTCTGGTGCCAACAAAGCGTGCGGCACGTAGTCTCAAGCAGTGCTTTTTGCAATATGCGCAGCGCACGGTGATTTTGCCCCAAATTAACTCTTTTTCCGAAATAGATAATTTGGCCAGTTATGGCATTTTAGATGATGCGGCACGGCAACAAGCTAACCAGCCAATCATCAACGCTACGGCGCGTATTTTGCTGCTGGCACAGCTGGTGCAGCAATGGCAACAAGCCAGCCTTTATCCGGGGCTTAATGCGGCGAATCCGATTTGGCTGGCGCATGAATTGGCGCAATTGATAGATGAGGCCGCTTTATATGCCATAGATTGGCAAGAGCTAGAAAAATTGGGCCAGGATCTGGCTGCCAATTTAAGCGAATGGTGGTTGCTGAGCCATGATTTTTTAAAAATCGTAACGCAATATTGGCCAGAGATTTTACGCTCAAAGCAAAATTTAGATATTGGCGCCGCAAGGTGGCTGCAATTTTATAATAAAGCGCAATTGGTAAGGCAGCAGCAAACACCGATAATTGCACTGGGCTCTAGCGGCGCTGTACCTAGCGTGGCGTTGCTGCTAGAGGCTATTGCAGAGAGTAAAAATGGTGCCATAATCTTGCCCGGCTTAGATCGCGATTTAAGCCCGCAAATATGGGAATCTTTTGCCGATTATAAAAATAACCCCACTCTATATAGTCAAGCGCAGTTTCATTATTATCATTTGTTAAAAAGATTGAAAATTCAGCGCTCAGAAGTAAAATATATAGGCCAAGCAGCGTCACAGCTGCGTCACAGAGAGTTTTATATAGCAAAAGCTTTTATGCCAGCCAGTGCGTCAATGGAATGGGCAGATTTACCGCGCGAGCATATGGCCCAAGCTTTTGCCGATGTTGCCTTGGTAGAGGCGCATTCCGCACAAGAAGAAGCAACAGCCATTGCCATAGGCTTAAGAATCGCTGCGCAACAGCCAGAAAAAACCGCAGCTTTTGTTACTGGCGACAGAAATTTGGCGCGCCGGGTTAGTAGCGAGTTGGCGCGCTTTGGCATTAAGGCGAATGATTCGGGCCAGCAGCCGCTGCTATCGCTGCCGCAAATGCAGCTGATGCAGCTGATTCTACAGAGCTGCGCCAGCAATGATATAAATATTTTACTGTCTGTGCTTAAGCATGTTTTGGCACGTCTCGGCTATACAGCTGCGCAATTGCGAGAATTGGTAGAGCTATATGAGGTTTATCGTCTGCGCGGGGCTGTTCTGCGCTTTTCTCTGTTGGAGTTAGCGCGGCTAGAGCAGCAAATGCATAGCCAATGGCTAGACCAAGAATCAGGCGAAAATTTAGATTATAATGAGGAAATAGCGCAAAAATTACAGCAATTAGTTAGCCGAATCGACAATGCCATTGCGCCTTTAAGAAATATTTTGGCCGCCGAATCAATAAGCCTTAGCCAAGCTTGTGCGGCTTTGCTAAGTTGCTTTGAAAATTTTGGCCGGCAGAATGACGGTTCGATAGCTCATTTATATGAAGGCACGGCAGGGCGCGGTATTATCAATTTTTTTCAGGAAATTGCCGATAGTGGTGTGGATTACTATTTTGCAGGTAAAGATTTTGCGCAAATCCTTACCGCCCTAGCGGCTAATGTAAATATCGAGCCCAATCCAGCCCAGAGCAATATTTATATTTGGGGTATGCTAGAGGCGCGATTGCAATATGCAGATTTGCTGATAATAGGCGGGTTGAATGAAGGTAGTTTGCCCAAAATTCCTGCTACTTCGCCCTTTATGTCGCGGTTAATGAGCGTGCGGCTGGGTCTGGCGCCGCCAGAGGCGGCCATTGGCGCCACTGCTTTAGATTTACAGATGCTATTTGGCGCGCCAAAGCTGATTTTGACGCGTAGCATGAATGTTGATGGCGAGGCTCAAGTAGCCTCGCGTTGGTTGCAGCGCCTGCAAATAATAATCGGGCCAGATTTGTCGGGCCAATTATTGCAGCGCGGTGCCGAATATCTGCAATTGGCTTCAAGACTAGACGAAGCACCGCCGAGCCAGCCAATACAGCGGCCAGCACCAAAGCCGCCGCTGGATTTGCGCCCGCAGCGCTTTAGCATCAGCGATATTGCCCGGCTGCAAAGTGACCCCTATAGTATTTATGCTAAAAAAATATTGCGGTTACGTGCGCTGCAGCCCTTGGTGCGCGAGGCTCAATATCGGGAAAAAGGCAGTCTGTACCATGAGATATTGGCAAAATTCATAGGCGGGCAAGAAGATCGTTTAAATATTGAAGAGTTAGAGCAAATTGCGAATCAGGAATTTGCCGCTCTGGCTTTACCATCAGATACAGAGCTAATGTGGCGATGTGACTTTGAGCAAACGACGATGCATTATATGGAGTTTGAAAAAAAACGTAAAATTCTGCATAGCTATGTAGAGCATGCTAGTCACCCGGTTGCAATTGGGCAGACAGGGGCCACCCTTCACGGGCGGGCCGACCGCATTGATATTCGCCGTGAGTCAGATGGCAGGTTAGTTGCCGATATCATAGATTATAAAACTGGCGAGTTACCCACCTCAAAGTCGATTGAGAATCTAGAGAATCTGCAGCTTTTGCTCGAGGCAGGCTTATTGCTGCGCGGTGGCTTTGGCCTAGAGCATAAATGCGAACTGGGGCAGCTCATCTATGTGCGCTTGCACCGGGAAGATTTTAAAGATTTGGTGATAGTGCAAACTAGCAAACCAGGCGAAGCAGAGCCATTAGTCGAAAAAGCTTGGAATGATGCTGGAAATTTGATTGATTCCTATCAAAATATCGAGCAAAGCTATATTGCGTATAAAACCATCTTATCGAATCGCGAAAAAGATTGGTCAGAATTTTATCATCTCTCGCGTTATGAAGAATGGGCCAGATAAATGGCTGAATTAGTAATCCCCCCTCAAGCTATTGCTGCTACGAATCAAGCCACCAAGCCGCTTTATAACGTCTGGGTCAGTGCCAATGCGGGCTCTGGCAAGACGCATGTTTTAACCCTGCGGGTGATAAGGCTGCTGCTAGCTGGTGTTGAACCTAGCAAGATTCTGTGCCTTACTTATACCAAAGCGGCAGCAAATGTTATGAAGATACGTATCTTTGAGCGGTTGGGTAATTGGGCAATTTTGCCAAATGCCGAATTAGCGCAGGAAATTATGGCCATAGAGGGGCGCGAGCCAAGTGCAGCAGAGCTTGCCCTAGCACGGCAGCTTTTTGCTAGGGCGCAAGACACGCCGGGGGGACTAAAGTTACAAACCATACATGGTTTTTGTGACCTGTTGCTGCATCAATTTTGCCTAGAGGCGAATATTCCATATCATTTTAGTTTAATGGATAAGCAGCAGGTGGCGACGGCCAGGCAGCAAGCGCAGCTTGCGTTGATGCAGTCTGCCATGGCAGAGGGGACTAGCGATGTTGCGCAGGCTTTGCGCTATTTATTATCTGAGCTGGGCGAAAGTGGCATTAGCAGCTTATTTACCGCTGCGGCAGAAAAATACTATCAGATCTGGCCTGCCTTGCGCAAGGCCCAGCGGATGGGCGTTCAAGAATTTTTGCAAACAGCGCTAAAGATAGAAAAGAATCAAGCAGAATTGCTGGCTGATATAGCGGATTTTAGTAATATGCAGCAATTGGTACCATCTTTGGCAGCTCTGGCTGGGGCGGAGGGTTTGCCGCAGAAAATGGCGATAATCGAGAGTATTTTTTATAACAGTAAGGGTGAATTATTTAAGAAGCTTACTAAGCAACCCGAGCTAGAGGAGCTTTGTGCTAAAGCTGTTGTCTGTAGGGACCGCTATCGCGATCTGAAATTATTAGAGCTGAACCAGGCTGTATATGTAGTAACAACGGCATTTTTGCAGAATTATGCCCAGTTTAAGCAGCAGCGCGCTTGGCTAGAATTTTCGGACCTGCTGTACAAAACGGCTTTTTTATTGCGGCGGCAAAACCTAGCCAGTTGGGTGCATTATAAGCTAGACAATGCGATAGACCATATTTTAGTAGACGAGGCGCAAGATACCAGCCCGGTGCAATGGCGCATAGTGCAATTGCTAATGGCCGAATTTTATGCGGGAGCGGGGCAAAAAACTGCTATGCGCTCTAGCTTTGCCGTGGGTGACGAAAAGCAGTCTATCTATAGGTTTCAGGGTGCGGCTCTGCTGGATTTTGCTAAAAATGGTGCGATAATTCAAAAAAAATCTCGCCAGAGCGAAAAGCCGTTTAGCAATGTCAAATTACTCTATTCTTTTCGCTCTACTCAAGCGGTGTTAACAGCAGTAGACCGGGTGTTTAGCTTTATGCCAACGCAACATATAGCGGTGCGCTCTTCAAGCCTTGGCTATGTCGAAATTTGGGAAAATCTGGTGGCCAAGGCGAATGAGAGCCAGGATCTCTTGACAGATGCTACTATTCAGGCCAAGCAATTAAGCGAGTTAATAGCCAACCGTATCGAGCAGCTTATTGCTAGTGGCAGCGCGACCGCAGGGGATATTATAATTTTGGTTCGCAATAGGGTGGGACCATTTTGTGACTATATGCTGCGTGAATTAAAAAATCGGCGTATAGCAGTAGCAGGTCTGGATAAATTGCGGTTGGACGATCATATAGCCATTCGCGATTTATGCGCCTTGGGGCGTTTTGCCCTGCAATCGCGCGATGATTTAGCGCTGGCTGGCTTGTTCAAAAGCCCTTTATTTGGCTTAAGCGAGCAGGATTTATTTCGGGTTAGTCAATATAAAATTGCGCATAATTCTACGCTTTGGCAGGCCTTGCAAGCGCAGCCAGATTTGCAAGATATGGTTAGCTTATTGCTTAAATATCAAAAATTGGCCTATAGCTTGCCCGTATTTGAGTTTTATAATCATGTGTTAACGGTAGATGAAGGGCGCAAGAAAATCATAGCGCGGCTTGGCTTTGAAGCTAGCGAAGTGTTAGACGAGTTTTTGCGCTTGAGTCTAAAGTTGCAAAATGAAATAGCTCCTGGCTTGCAGAGTTTTTTGGCTGCTTTTGAAACAGAAAAAATCGAGCTAAAACGTGAAGAAGTCGCGAATAACCAACTGCGTCTCTTAACAGTGCATGGAGCAAAGGGGTTAGAGGCGCCGATAGTCTTTCTAGCCGATATAGCAGGGGGGGGCAACACCAACAAAGCTGGCTTTAAAATGCTGCAAAATTCTGTGCCTATTTGGTATGGACGCAAGAAATATCAGACTAATTTGTTGGCGAAGATACTGCAGCAAGAAAAAGCGGAAGAAGAGCAAGAGCATCGCCGGCTGCTCTATGTTGCCATGACGCGAGCGCGGGAATATTTATTTGTTTGCGGAGCCGGCAAAAGCAATGAGCAAAGATGGCACCATATGGTAAGCACTAGCCTTTTGGCAGAGTCCAAAGCGCAGCCAGAGCTAAAGCTGTCTAATGGCGAAAGCTTGGCGGTTTGGCGGTTTGGCGAGGTTGAATCTGATGTGATGATGAAAAAGCAAGCTACGGAAGCTAAAGTTGAGTCTGCTCAAGCATTGTCTCAGAAGCTGGCGCTATTGCGGCAGCCTGTTGCCATTGCACCCTTGGTTGTACCACAGCCGCTTATTGCTAGCGATGCTATGATTTTTGTAGAAAAAGACCGTGCTGCATTGCCAAAAGATCTGTCGCCGATAAGCTTTGCCCCTGCTGTTATGACGCGTGCTACAGCGCGGCAAGTTGGCCTGGCAGCCCATAAATTGCTGCAATATCTACCGCAATTCCCGTGCGAAAAACGGCAGCAATTGGCGCAGGAGTTTTTGGCTGCCCATCGACCACAGCTTGAAAATAGCCAAAAAACCTATATTTTGCATCGAGTATTTGCTTTGTTGAATGACAAATTTTTGCAAGATTTATTTTCGCCAGAGGCACGAGCCGAAATAGCCTTGGCGGGGCAAATTCAGCTGGCTGGCAAGGAATATAATGTAAGCGGGCAGATTGATCGTTTATTAATACAGTCGAATCAGGTGATTTTTGTTGACTATAAAACCGGGCGGCCAGCGCGGCAGACAAATGAGATAGCGGCGGAACATTTGGTGCAAATGGCGCTTTATTATAAATTACTCAACAATATTTATAGTCAACCAATAAGGCCCTTATTGATTTATACCAAGAATTTAAAATATTTTGAATTAGATAGGAATATTTTATATAATGCCCTACGCCAACATTTAGAAAAAAGGATATAGCCATGGTACAAAAATTATCAACAGCAGATTTTGATGCGGCCTTAGCAGATAGCAGCCAGCTTTTGGTGGTAGATTTTTGGGCGCCTTGGTGTGGGCCGTGCAAGATGATAGCCCCGATTTTAGAAGAATTGGCCACGCAAATGGCCGGGCAGGTAAAGATTGCCAAGGTGAATATAGATGAAAATCCGCAATTAGCCACCCAATACGCCATTCGCTCTATACCTGCTTTAATAGCGTTTAAAGACGGCAAAGTTGTAGCAAATATGGTGGGCAGCGGGCCAAAATCTAAATTTGAGGCCTGGATAAAGGGGCTGCTATAATTACAGCCAGGGCGGCGTGTTATTAAGCTTTAAAAATTCGCCTACTAAATGCAATGACCCGGTAACAATTATATTATCCTGGCCGTTGCTTTGGGCCGCTGCTTGTGTGAGTGCTTGCCCAAGGCTGGGTAGCTCGCTGCAGGGGGTAGAAAAGATTGATGCTGCGGCCTGGCATAGAGTTGTTGCCGAGACAGCATTGTGGCTGTCTGTTATTGGTACAAAATAGCTGTGCTTTGCTATATCTTTGAAGCAGCGTAGAAAATTGCTATAATCTTTGGTATCTAGCATGCCCATTATCAGAATTACTTTTTGCTTTTTCTGGGCAAAAAAATTGCTCAGCTCTTGGGCTCCGCCTGCATTATGCGCGCCATCAAGCCAGATGATTGGCCGATTTAACTCTTCATATAATTTGCCACTATTGATTCTTTGCAGCCGGCCTGGCCAATAGCTATTGCGTAAAGCTTTGGCGATGTTAGCTTCGGTAATATCAAGCCCCAATTTGTCAATTGCTTCAATTGCGCTAGCCGCATTTACTAGCTGGTGCTCGCCAGGCAGGCAGGGTTTTGGCAATTGCAACAGCCGATGCTGATTCTGAAAGATCATTTGACCATTTTCGCTATAGCTCATAAAATCCTGGCCATAGAGACTAGTTTTTGCCCTTGCTTGCTCAGCTTGGGCCATTATTACTTCTGATGCTGCTGGAAATAATTGTTGTGAAACGACAAGCTGGCAGCCTGGCTTGATAATTGCCGCTTTTTCAGCTGCTATTGTTGCGATATCGCTGCCTAATATTGTGCAATGGTCAAAGCTTATTGGCGTTATGATGCAGCATGCGGGATGGGGTATGACATTGGTTGCGTCTAGCCGTCCACCCAGGCCAACTTCAAAAATCGTAGCATCGGCTGGCACTCGGCTGAATTCTAGCATGGCACTGGCGGTTAGAATTTCAAACAGAGTTACATCTGGCTCGGCTTGTGCTGTGACTTCTTGCAGCAATTCGCATAGCTGGTCTGTTTCAATCAATTTGCCATTTAGGCGAAAGCGCTCGCGCCAGCTTACCAAATGCGGGGAGCTAAAGACATGGGTGCTATAGCCAGCGGACTCTAACAAAGCTCTGCAAAAGCTGGCTGTTGAGCCCTTGCCATTTGTGCCAGCAATATGTATGGGGCGGGGCAAATTTTCTTGGCAATTGCCCAAGGTTTTTAGTAATTTGCTGATACGGCCTAGCGAAAGATCCCAGCCAGCTGTTCTGGTTTGTAAAATTTGCTTAATAATTTTTTCAAGTTTATCGCCGTGGCACATTAGCGCTACTTTAAGCAGCTTGTTTTAGCATTAACCGCAAGAGCCTCGCAATGGTTTCTTTTAGGTTATAACGCGGCACTACCATATCCACCATGCCGTGTTTTAGTAAATATTCGGCACTTTGGAAGCCCTCTGGCAGTTTTTCCCGTATGGTTTGCTGTATCACCCGTGGGCCAGCAAAGCCTATCATGGCGCCGGGCTCGGCAATATGTACATCGCCTAGCATAGCGTAAGAAGCACTAACACCGCCAGTGGTTGGGTTGGTTAGCACTACAATATAGGGCTGGCCAGCTTCTTTTAATAATTGCACGGCGATGGTGGTACGCGGCATTTGCATAAGTGAAAAAATGCCCTCTTGCATACGGGCGCCGCCAGAGGCTACAAAAAATACCAAGGGCCGCTTTAGCTCCGCTGCTTTTTCAAAAGCTGCTATAATTGCCTCGCCAGTAGCAAGGCCTAGCGACCCCCCCATAAAGGCGAAATCTTGCACCACAGCTACTATGGGCAGGGTTTCTATTTGCCCTAGAGCAGCGGTGATATTATCTTCTTTTTCTAGTTTGGTGCGATAGGCTTTAAGCCGGTCTATATATTTTTTTTCGTCGCGGAATTTTAGTGGGTCGGTGGGCACTGTGGGGTTTGGCAGTACTTCATATGCGCCATTGTCAAAAAAATGCTGCAGGCGCAATGCTGGGCTAATAGGCAGGTGAAAGCCCGAGCTGGGTACGACAAATTGGTTGTCTTCTACTTCTTTACGAAAGACCATTTCGCCGCTAGCTGGATCTTTGATCCACATATTTTCTGGCATGTCTCGTTTCGTAAACATAGATTTAATTTTGGGGCGGACATAATTGGTTAGCCAGTTCATCGAGGCACCTTATTGCTGTTAATAAACACATTACTGTTTATTATACAATTTTTTTCGTTTGCCGTCTAGCTTCTGTAATATTTTTATAAATATATGCCATAAAGCTAGCAGCAAAAAGCGGCGCCACTAGGTTTAACAGCGGTATAGAGCTTATAAAGGCAATTAGTAACCCGCAGATAAAAATCGTGCTTAAATGCTGGTTAAACAAGGCGGTAGCCTCTTGATAGCTATGAAAGCGCTGTGCATTGATAATGAAATAAGCGCGACCCAAAATATAGCCATTGACTATATAAAAGCTAAAAATATGAATAGGGGTAAAGAAATACATTATCAAAGCGGCAATATTGCCAATAATGCTAATGGCCAAAAAACGTAAGCTAAAGCTAAATGATTCTTGCCAGTTCATAGCACGGCCGGGGGCAAGCTCGGGGTAATCTTCTTGTTCTATTACCGCAATGGCATCATCGGCAAAAAAGCTACCTACAAAAGCAGTAAGCGGGGCAAGAAAAAAATAAAAGGCAAAACTAAGCCCCAGGCTAAAAAATAATACGGCCAAAAAGCTAAGCCAACCCACCGCTAGTGAAAGCGGCGCAAAGGCCCCAGCAATAAATGGCATGGCAAACAACATAAAAATATGGCGGAATAAAAACCAGCAAACAGCCAAGCACAAGATAGTAATAGCGAGCACGCGCCAAAAAATATTGCGCATGCCGGGGCTAAACAGCTTGCCTACAGCACGCAGGGCACAGTTTAAGATATTAATAGGCATCATGCTTAATAATTAGGTTAGCCTA
Organism: Bartonella sp. TP; assembly: GCF_030406085.1. Lineage (NCBI taxonomy): Bacteria > Pseudomonadati > Pseudomonadota > Alphaproteobacteria > Hyphomicrobiales > Bartonellaceae > Bartonella > Bartonella sp. TP. Next base: position 493,907 of record NZ_CP129002.1, on the reverse strand, counting down.
TGGTAAAAATCAATGGCTTATGTTATAGTTTTATTTTGGTAATCTAACATGGAGCGTGGCACATGGCCCCTAGCGATATCCACCCTGTTCGTAATGTTGACTTGATTGTTCTGGGCACGCCAATGGCAGATATATTAAGCGATTGTAGTGAAGAATTTTTGCAACAGCATAATATCAGCAAAAGCTCCCGCAGGTTGATAGATCAAGAGCGAGCAAAGTTTTTACACAGTTTTATGCATAATGCGCAAGAGGTTATGGGGGGTAGCGGTCCTAATACGGTGCACGCCTATGCGCTTTTGGGTGGCAAGGCCGGATTTTTTGGCAAGATAGGCGACGACGCTATTGGCCACAGATATGCACAGAGTTTACATCAATTGGGGGTTGATTTTTCGGTAGAGCCCTTAAAAAACGGTCCTTCTACCGCGCTATGCCTAATTTTTAATACTCCAGATGGCGAGCGTTCTATGAATACTTATCTGGGGGCTGGTAGCTATTTTAGCAAAAGCGATATTGATTATGACAAAATTAAACATAGCAAAATTGTTTATATTGAGGGCTATCAGTGGAAGGATGAGTGCTCAAAGCAGGCCGCGTTGCATGCCATAGAAATAGCTCGTAAATATGGGGTAAGGGTAGCTTTGTCTCTTTCCGACCCTGCTTGCGCTATAGAGTTTCGGCAAGATTTTTTGCAGCTTATGAATGAAGGAAAACTAGATATTTTACTGGGCAATGATATTGAAGCGCAGGAACTTTATCCAGATCTATCATTTGACGATATTATTTTGCGTTTGCAACAATCAGTTAACAGCGCTGCCTGCATAACTATGGGCAAAAAGGGCTCGGTGGTGATTGCTCGTGATGGCGTGGAGTATATAGCGGCGATGCCAGTGTCGAATGTGCTAGACACTACCGGTGCGGGGGATGTTTTTGCCGCTGGGTTTCTATTTGGCTTTAACGCTGGCTTAAGCTTAAAAAATAGTGGTAAGCTTGCTTCAATCTGTGCTAGTTTGATTATAGAACAAAAGGGCTCGCAATTTGGCGGGGATTTGCAAAAAGCGGTGTTGAATAGTCGCTGGGGTGATGATTTTATTGAGCTACAGGAAATTTGGCTGGATTCTGTACCTATTTGTCGGGCGAGTTGAGTTTTTTCTCAAAAATAATTGGTCGCAATATATTCGGCTAGTTTTTGGCCTATTTGCTGCTTGCTTAATTTTGGCCAATGCTCTTCTTTGTCTTTGCTTATTAGGGTAATTTGATTGAACTCGCTGCCAAAGGCGGAATCTTTGCCATTTACCTTATTTGCTATTATGACGTCGGCTTGTTTTTTTTGCAATTTTGCCTTGGCATAGTCGATATGATTCTCTGTCTCGGCAGCGAATCCTATAACTAATTTAGGCCTATTTGCGGCTGTAGCGATGGTCTGCAAAATATCTGGATTTTTTTGCAGGGTTAATTGCATGCTATCTTCGGCTAGTTTTTTGAGCTTTTGCGGTGCTATTTCTGCGGCGCGCCAATCACAAACAGCGGCTACAAAAATTGCACCATCGGCCGGTAGCTGGGCTTGTACTGCTTGTAGCATTTCGGCTGCGGTTTGTACTTTGACTATTTGCAGATTTTCGGGTGGCTTGCTTTTTGTTTCGCCACAAATTACTACTATCTGCGCGCCATATTGTGCCAAACCTTGCGCTATGGCAAAGCCCTGTTTGCCAGAGGAATGATTGCTGATGTAACGCACCGGATCTATCGGCTCTATAGTAGCGCCAGTGGTTATAATAAATTTTTTGCCAGCAAGGGCCGTGTGTTGCGGTGCTAGCAAAGCCTCGGCCTTGGTTGCTATTTCTAGCGCTTCGCTCATGCGGCCGATGCCATGATGATTCTTTTCTGCCATGGCGCCAATATTTGGGCCGATAAATGCATAGCCATCTTGGCGCAGAAAGGTTACCGCGCGCTGTATGGCGGGATTAGCCCACATATGGGGATTCATCGCCGGGGCAAGTAATATAGGGCAGGTTGCAGCTAGCAATACAGTGCCAGCAAAATCTTGGGCCAATCCAGTAGCGGTGCTGGCTAAGCGATTGGCCGTAGCCGGGGCGACTATAAGCAAATCAAGCATTGAGCTAAGCTTAATATGGCTGATATCGTCTTTTGCACCCTCTTCGAATAAGGCGCCATATACAGGCATATGGCTTAGCGCGGCTGCACTAAGGCTGGTTATGAATTTTTGCGCCGCTGGGGTTAAGATTACATGCACTATAGCGCCGCGTTCTTTTAAGCGGCGAATTAGATCTAGCGACTTATAGGCTGCAATGCCACCGCCAATTATTAAGCCGATATTTTTTTGTGCCAGCATGTTTTTACCCTAATTTCCGCAACAATAAATAAATTAAAGTAATGCAGAGTAAGCAAAAAGCCAATACGGCCCAGCCAGCAATGCGTGCTAATTTCTTATAGAGTTGGCGTCCGGCTTTTGCGGCGCTTGCATTTAGCTCTTGCGTTGCTTGCCATTGCTCAATTAGCCCAGTGCCGTAATGAGTAAAGCGCTCAAAGCTTAGGCCTGCCTTGTGTAATTGCTTTGGCAGTGCTTGTGGGCCCATATTTTTTGCCATCCAGTTTTTTACAATTGGTTTTGCCGTTTCCCACATGTTAAAATCCGGGTCTAGCTCACGCGCCAGTCCCTCTACCACAACAAGGTTTTTTTGTAGCAGCAGTAATTCTGGCCTTGTTTGCATGTCAAAAATTTCGGTAATCTCGAAAAGCAAGCCTAGCAAGCGGGCCATAGAGATGTTTTTTGCGTCTTGGCCATAGATAGGCTCGCCAATGGCACGGTTGGCCTGGGCAAAATCGGCCACATTATGATGTTTTGGCACATAGCCAGCATCAAAATGTGCTTGAGCCACTCGCATATAGTCTCTTTTGATAAAACCATATAATATCTGGGCCAGAAAATAGCGCTCTTTATCGCCCAGCCGGCCGGTAATGCCAAAATCTATGGCTATTATGTCGCCATTTTTATCTACAAACAGATTGCCAGGATGCATGTCGGCATGAAAAAACCCATACCACATGGCATGTTTAAGAAAGCTTTGCATTAGGTTTTTTGCCAATAATTTTGCATCTAACCCCAGTTGTTTTAGCCCCTCATGGTCATTTAGCTTAACACCATCAATCCACTCCATGGCCAATACATCGCGGCCCGTTAGTTGCCAATTCACCTTTGGCACGCGAAAATTAAGGTCGTTTTTAGTATTTTCGGCCATTTCTGCAATGGCAGCAGCTTCTAACCGCAGATCCATTTCCATTTTAATGGTTTGCTCAAGTGACTGTACAACATCTACTGGCCGTAAGCGGCGGGCTTTTTTCAACAAGCGCTCTTGCCAGCGCGCACTTAGGTAAAAACTGCGCAAATCCTTGGCGAAGCGAGCCTTAATGCCAGGGCGCAGCACCTTTATAGCTAATAGCTGGCCCGCGCTCTTTGCTTGATGCACTTGCGCTATGGAAGCGGCGGCAATCGGCTGCGAGAAATCGGGCAAAGCTTCGGCCAATTCTGTCGCGCTTAGCTTTAGGCTGTTTTGTATTTGCAATAAGGCTTCGGCGCGGCTAAATGGCTGCGCTCGGTCTTGCAACAGGCTTAAATAATTACTCAGCGTAGCCCCCACAATATCTGGCCTGGTGGCTAAAAACTGCGCCAGCTTGACATAAGAGGGGCCTAATCTGTCTATTTCTGCGGCTAATTGCTGTGGTTCTATGGTTTTTTTGCTAGTGAATAATTTAACAAATTGCTTTAGCCAAGGCGAAGAGTCAAAATTTTCTAGTAACTTTGCCGTTATGCCATAGCGGGTAAAGATAAAGCCAGCATGGATTAGGCGAAATAAAGCAAACATCTATGGCAGCTTCCAGCCTTCATGAATCGCAGCGATGCCGCCGCTAAGATTGCGATAAGTTGCTTTGGCAAAGCCTGCACGTTCAATCATTAGCTTGAAATCTTCCTGGGCAGGAAATTTACGGATAGATTCTATTAAATATTGATACGAGCTTTTGTCGCCAGCGATTAAAGCGCCCATATTAGGTATGGCGTAAAACGACCATAAATCATAAAGCTTGGCTAGCAGCGGCAAATCTATTTGCGAAAATTCCAAGCACAAGAAATGCCCACCGGGTTTTAGCACCCGATATGCCTCGGCCAGAGCTTGGTCGATATGCGGTACATTACGTATGCCAAAGCTAATGGTATAGGCGTCAAAACTATTATCCTCAAAGGGTAATTTTTGCGCATCACCTTCAATAAACTCGATATATTCGCTATAGCCTTTTGCTTGTGCGCGCTCGCGCCCCACCTCTAGCATCGAGCTATTGATGTCGACCAGGCAGATTTTTATTTGCTCGTTGCCTCTGCCAGCTTTAAGCGCTCTAAAGGCGATGTCGGCGGTACCGCCAGCTACATCTAGCAGGCGCCAGGGCGTGTGTCGTGCTGGGTTCAGGCGACTAATCAGCGCGTCTTTCCACAAACGATGCATGCCAGCAGACATAAAATCATTCATTAAATCGTATTTTTTTGCTACGGAATGGAAAACCTGGTTGACTTTTTGTTGTTTAGCATCTGGTTCAACATCGCTAAAGCCAAAGGAAGATTCCATGCCGCCATCTGCACCTATACGTTGCTTTTCTTCCATACAAGCCTCCTTGGCCATATTATAGCAGCAAAGATCTTGTAACGCCAGTAAATATTATGGCTAGACATTAATGGCTCACTCTTTTATATTTAGCGGCAAAGATTAATTTGGATGAAAATTATGCAAATCTATGTGATAAATCTAAACCGCTCTGAGGATAGATTACGGCTTATTAAAGCGCAAATGCAGAATTTGGGGCTAGAATTTGTGCGGGTAGAAGCCATAGATGGTAGCAAATTAGATGAGGCAGAGCTTAAAGCGCGGCAAGATTGTAAAAAGGCTTATATTTCGTCTGTAACGTGCCAGATTTTGAACGAGGTGGCATGTAATTTAAGCCATGCAAAAGTGCTAGAGCTTATTGCAAATGGTACAGATGAATATGGGGTGGTGCTAGAGGATGACGCGCTATTGTCAAAAAACGCTGCCCAATTTTTGCAAGATTCCAGTTGGATTCCAGCAAATACTGCCTTGGTAAAGCTAGATATTGGTTGTAAAAAAGTATTGCTACGGCATGAAATGCGCATTAATGAGGAATATGAGCTATATCGCTGTCGCTCAAGTAATTATGTCGCTGTTGGATATATTATCTCTCGCCAGGCGGCGCGGGATTTATATCCTTTATTACAGAATACAGCTTTGGCTGTAGATGTGCTTTATTATAGCTTTGAGTTTGGCCTGGCGAAGCAGCTGCAGGTTTTGCAACTATATCCTGCTATATTACGGCAGTCTGGCGCGGCTTCAGAAATTCAGCATTTAGCATATAAAAAGGGGTGGAATAAAGCTGCCTTTATTTATATGTATAAGCGTTGGCATAGTAAAGTATTTAGCAGATATTTGGATATAGGCAGAAAATATAAATGGTGTATAATACCATGTCCTTTACTCAAATAGCCAACAACTTTTATAGAAAGGGCAAATTGTGCAAATATATGTTATAAATCTAGATAGAGCGGTGGGCCGCTTGCAGCATATTCAAGCGCAAATGCACGATCTAGGTTTAAGCTTTACCCGAGTGCCAGCTATTGACGCTAGAGATTTAGACTATGAGCAAACAGTTGCTCTGCATAGCAAGAGTGACTATTGCTCGTGGTTATTATGCGAAAATTTGGGCGAGGCTGCATGTAATTTAAGCCATGCAAAGGCGCTAGAGCTTATTGCCAATGGTGCAGATGAATATGGGGTAGTGCTAGAGGATGACGCGCTATTGTCAAAAAACGCTGCTCAGTTTTTACAAGATTCCAGTTGGATTCCAGCAAATACTAAATTGTTAAAAATAGATACTGGCTCTGTTAAGTCGAATGTGCTGTTGGAATATAGCGCTAATATCACGCCGGATTATGCCTTGTATAAGCGTTTGTCAACTTCCTATCTGGCTGCTGGCTATATTGTTTCGCGCCAAACAGCGCGGCAATTATCGCAAATATTGCAAACCACGCCATTTTTGGTAGATGCTCTATATTATAGTTTTGAGTGTGGCATGGCCCAGGAGCTGCAAGTGTTGCAGCTATACCCTGCTATTATTGGCCATGGCAGAAAAATGCCATCGCAGATTCAGCACCCCAAAAAACGTCGTGGATGGAATAAAAATCGGTTTATTTATCTCTACCAACGTTGGCGTAGCTATGGTGGCAAAAATTGGCATTTTGGCACGCATTACAGATGGGGCAAAGTGCCGCTTGTATAGGTTATGGCTCTAGGGGCCAGAAATGCTTGGGGTAGCGGGCGCGCATTTCACGCGCGATTTGGGGCCAAGAACTGCGCCAGAAATTTGGCACATTGTCGGTAATTTGTATGGGGCGCCGTGCGGGAGAGAGAATTTCAAACTGTAGGGGGTATTTACCAGCCCCGATAAAGTCTCTTTGCCTCACGCCGTATAATTCCTGCGCTTTTAGGCGCACCCGGGGTTGCGGCGTGGTGTAGTCTATTGCCACCTTGCCTTTGGAAGTTTGGTAAAATTCTGGGGCCAAGGTTGCGGCTTTTTCTTGCAGCTCATAGGGCCAGATATTTAAAATGGCGTTTTTTATATTCTGCCAGCTTAGCTCGCCAAAGCTTTGCAGGCCCGCTAAATAGGGCTGTAGCCAATTTTCATTTTGGCTTAAATATTCTGCATTAATTATTGGCTTAAACTCGGCAAAGGAGTTTTGCAGCCAAGCCAGGCGGCTAAGTAGTGCTTCAATTTCTATACTATGTCCCAAAAGCTCTAGCCCATGTTCTTTAATGGCTTTGCTGGCGAGTATGCTGAATTCTGCGCTTGTAGGGCGTGGTAATTGTTGCTTTTGTAGTTCTATTGCGCCGATAGTTGTTGTTAATATTGCGCGGAAATTTCCGCTGGCCTTGTCATAATATATCTTCTCATATTGTTTTATTAAATCGGGCCTATTTTCAATTAGCGTTTTATCTATAGGGCAGGCTGCGACTATGCGCTGCTTGCCCTGCGCACCATGAAGTTTGGCTATAATCAAGAAAACAGAACTAGCCAGGTTGCAACTTTCATCCAAATAAGCGCGGCTGCCATTGCTAAGAAGATAATAACCAGAGCCGCAGGCTTTTGCTATTTGCTCGGGAAAGGCTTGCAGCAATAATTCGCCGATTAAGCTTGGGGCCAGGGGCTGCATTTGATCCGCAGCGGCGAATCTTTCACTATAACGGCGTAGTTTTGCTGCCGCCGCTCCTTTATGATTACGCAATGTTTCGAATCGCAAGCTTATGTCGATAATATGGCTAGCAAAGCTCGGCTCTTCTAGCATTTGGCCAAGTAAGGCTGCTTCTTTCATACAATTTTTACTTCTTGCATAGAGCAGCATTTTGCTCAAAGGCAGGGGTAAATTTAGCTTTTGCAGTTCTTTACCATGTTCGGTAATATGGCCGCTAGCCGTGATGGCGTTATATCGCAGCAACTGTGTTTTTGCCTGGGCCAGCATTGCTTCTGGTGGCGGCGTTAAAAACGGTAAATTTGCTAGATTTATTATGCCATTGGCGGCGGCGTCTAACATTAATTTGCTTAAATCTGTTTGTAAAATCTCTGGGCTATCAAAAGCCGGGCGGCTGATATTTGTAGCCTTGTCCCATAAGCGAATGGCAACACCGGGGCGTAGGCGGCCAGCACGGCCAGCGCGCTGCTCAATTGCGCTAAGGCTGGCTTTTTGCGTTACCAAATAGACATTGTTACTCTGCGGCGAAAATACAGCGCGCCGGCTAAGCCCACTATCGATAACTACGCCGATATTCTCAAGCGTTATTGAGCTTTCGGCAATAGAGCTGCTAATTATTACGCGGCGTTTATTGCTGGGGCTAAATATTGCTGCGGTTGCTTGGCTACCAATATTGCTGTGCAATTGATGTAACTCTATTGCCTTAGGTAATGCCTGCTGCGCTAGCGCGGCCACAGCGGCGATTTCTTTTTGCCCTGGTAAAAAAACCAAGATATCATCTGCATATTTATCCAGCGCCGTTAAGATGATTTTGGTAATATATTGGTTGAAATTGACATTATTAACTGGTGGTGCTTGATAAATTATCTCAATAGGGTGGCATCGGCCTTGCGTTTGTATTAAGCTGGCTTGGGGCAAAAATGCTTGTAGGCTAGAAATATCTAAGCTTGCCGACATGATGCATATGCGTAAGTCAGGGCGCAATACCGCCATGCTTTCTAAGGCTAGGGCCAGGGCAAAGTCGCTGCTTGCGCTTCTTTCATGAAATTCGTCAAATATTATATATTTATAGCCGGGTAGCTCCGGATTTTGCAGCAACATGCGTTCTAATATGCCGCAAGTTACTAGTAAAATCTGTGTTTGCGCACCTGCCTTATGTTCGAATTTAACGCTATAGCCTATGGTTTCGCCTAATTTACTACCCAAAAGCTGCGATAAATAAGTGGCAATGCTTTTGGCAGCGATACGCCGTGGTACGGCTATGATAATTTTGCCCAAGCCTTGCTGTAGTAAAAATAGCGGTAAAAGCGTGGTTTTGCCACTGCCAGTAGGCGCTTGCAATAAGATGATATTGTGGCAAGCTTGCTTGGCTAGAAATTCTGCAAAACTTCTCATTATCGGCAATTTGTTTTGGCTTATAATTTTAGCTAATTTTTCTTGCATTATGAAACGTAAAATCCTTGGCAAAATCGGGCGTTTGCGTTATACTAGTTGCATTACTTATTCTCTGGAGCATGATATGACTGAAGAAGCCGCGCGTCAAGCGCAAGCGGAATACGGCGCTGATTCTATTAAAGTTTTAAAAGGGCTGGATGCCGTGCGTAAACGCCCGGGCATGTATATTGGCGATACAGATGACGGCTCCGGCCTGCATCACATGGTTTACGAAGTAGTGGACAATGGTATAGACGAGGCTTTGGCGGGCCATGCCAGCTTGATTAATGTAACGCTAGAGGCAGACGGGTCTTGTACTGTTACAGATAATGGCCGCGGCATACCAACCGACATTCATCCGACCGAGGGGGTTTCCGCGGCAGAAGTTATTATGACGCAGCTGCATGCTGGTGGTAAGTTTGACCAAAATTCTTATAAGGTTTCTGGTGGTTTGCATGGTGTGGGCGTATCGGTGGTCAATGCGCTTTCGACCTGGCTAAAGCTGCGAATTCGGCGTGGTGGCAAGGAATATGAGATTAGCTTTACCCATGGTGTGCCCGATGCACCGCTGCGTGTGATTCAAGAAAATGTGCAGGAAACTGGCACTAGCGTTTCTTTCTTGCCCAGCAAAGATACTTTTGCCATGGTGGATTTTGACTTTGCCACTTTAGAGCGGCGATTGCGAGAGTTGGCTTTTCTAAATTCAGGTGTTTATATTAAGCTTACCGATAAGCGCAAATCACCTATACATGAGGTGAATTTGCATTATAGCGGTGGGCTAGAAGAATTTGTAAAATATCTTGATGAGGCAAAAAAGCCGCTTATCGATAAGCCAATTTATATTAGTGGCGAAAAGGATGGCACGGGCGTAGAAGTGGCCATGTGGTGGAATGACAGCTATTTTGAGCGGGTATTGTGCTTTACCAATAATATTCCGCAACGTGATGGCGGTACGCATTTGGCGGGGTTTCGCTCGGCCTTAACCCGGCAGGTGAATCAATATGCCGAGAGTTCGGGGCTAGCAAAAAAGGCAAAATTAGCGCTAACCGGTGAGGATTGCCGCGAGGGCTTGACGGCTATTTTGTCTGTTAAAGTGCCCGACCCTAAATTTTCTTCGCAAACGAAAGACAAGCTAGTTTCATCCGAAGTGCGTACGGTGGTTGAAAGTTTTGTGAATGAGGCCCTGGCAACCTGGCTAGAAGAGCACCCAGCAGAAGCTAAAATATTAATTGCTAAGGTTATAGAGGCAGCTAGCGCTCGTGAAGCAGCAAAAAGAGCGCGAGAATTAACAAGGCGCAAGGGCGCGTTGGACATTGCCTCTTTGCCTGGTAAGCTGGCCGACTGCCAAGAGCGCGACCCAGCATTGTCAGAAATATTTATAGTAGAAGGTGACTCCGCTGGTGGCTCGGCTAAATCTGGCCGCTCGCGCAAAAATCAGGCGATATTACCGTTGCGTGGTAAGATCTTGAATGTGGAGCGCGCGCGTTTTGACCGCATGCTTTCGTCTGAAATGATCGGCACGCTGATAACTGCTCTTGGCACCTCTATTGGTAAGGATGAATTTAATATTGAAAAATTGCGCTATCATAAAATCATTATAATGACCGATGCCGATGTTGACGGCGCGCATATTCGCACGCTGTTGCTAACTTTTTTCTTTCGGCAAATGCCGCAATTACTAGAACAGGGCTATATTTATATCGCACAGCCGCCTTTATATAAGGTAAGCAAGGGTCGGTCCTCGCAATATATTAAAAATGAGCTTGCTTTTGAAGAGTTTTTGATTAATAACGGCTTGGAAGATACTCGCCTAGAGCTGCAAAATGGTGAAATCATCATGGGCAATGATTTATTACAGCTATTATATGAAGCAAAGCGGCTGCGCCAATTTTTACAAGCTATACATGTAAAATATAATCGGCAATTGATAGAGCAGGCGGCGATTGCGGGCGCGTTAAACCAGAGTAAAATGACTGATGAAGCTGCCCAGCAAGTTGCCCAAAGGCTGAATTTGATAGCTAATGAATTTGAAGATAGCTGGCAAGGCTATGTTGTTTTAGACCCGCAGCAAAATATGGACGAAGATCGTATGGTTTTCGAGCGGACCTTGCGCGGTGTAAAAGAAACTATCTATATAGATCGTAATTTTATTAGCAGTTCTGACGCTATGCAGCTAGACAAATTGCACGAAAATTTGGCACAGATTTATGAAGGCAAGCCAGTTTTGGCCTATAAAGATACCAGCATGGCGATAGACGGCCCTTTGGCCTTGCTCGAGCATATTTTTGCCAAGGCAAAAAAAGGTCTAAGTCTACAGCGCTATAAAGGCTTGGGCGAGATGAATGCCGACCAATTGTGGGAAACAACACTAGACCCAGATGCGCGCTCGTTGCTACGGGTAAAGATTGAAGATGCTATAGATGCTGATTTGCTTTTTTCTCGCTTAATGGGCGACGAGGTAGAGCCACGCCGTAATTTTATAAAAGAAAATGCATTGAGCGTTAGCAATTTGGATGTTTAGCTTTTTAGCTCTATATTCTTGCGGCCAGAGCTACCAAATAGCTTAAGATATTTTTCTATTTGCGCGGGTTCGCCAGTAGCCTTTAGCGGATTGTCAGAAAGCTTTACCGCGGGATTATTGTTGGCTTTGCTTACTTTGCATACTAGCGAAATTGGCTGCAACCAGCCTTCTGACATTGGGCTACAATCGGCAAAATCATTGGTTAAATTTGTGCCCCAGCCAAAGCTCATGCGTACCCGGCCCTGGAAATGCCTATAGGTCTGTTCGATACTTTCGGCATCCATTGCATCGGAAAATACTATAAGCTTTTTTTGCGGATTTTGCCCCTGGTCTTGCCACCATTTTATTAAGCGTTCGCCCGACTGTATTGGCGGCGCGCTGTCTGGGCGAAAACCGGTCCAATCTTTTACAAAATCTGGTGCATTATGCAAAAAAGACTCTGTGCCAAAAACATCTGGTAAGGCTACTAGTAGATTGCCATTGTAATAATTTTGCCAGTCGCGCATTACCCTATAGGGTGCATCTATGATCTCTGCATCGTTTTTTGCTATGGCTGCTAAGACCATTGGTAGCTCGTGACCGTTGGTGCCAGAGGCTTCTAGATCATTATTCATTGCTAGCAATACATTGGATGTGCCGATGAATTTTTCGCCCAGCCCTTCTTTTAGCGCTTCTACGCACCAGCTTTGCCATAAAAATGAATGGCGCCGCCTGGTGCCAAAATCGGCTATTTTTAAATGCTCTAGCTGGCGTAATCTCTCTACCTTACTCCATAATTTTGCCTTGGCTCTGGCATAGAACACATCTAAACTAAAGCGCCCCATATTCTGCATGGCTTTGCGGGCGCGTAGAGTGTTGATGATAGCTAATGCTGGTATTTCCCACATGGTACTATAGGGCCAAAGCCCGGTAAAGCTTAAATTATATTGCCCATTTTGTTTTTGCAGTTGATATTCTGGTAATTGAAAATTTTCTAGCCATTGTAAAAAATCTGGTTCAAAAATATTTTTGCGACCGTAAAACATATTACCAGCTAGCCAAATCATTTCTTTTTTGGTAAAGCGCAGGGAGCGCGCATGGTCTAGCTGTTCTCTTAGCTCTGTCTCGTCAACCTCATCGCTTAAGCGAATATGTTGGCTGCGATTGATTAGGCTAAAGCTAGCTTCGACATTGTTATATAGCTGCCAAATCATTTGCAGCATTAACAGCTTGTAAAAATCTGTGTCTAGCAATGAGCGAATAATCGGATCTAATTTCCAGCGATGATTATAAACGCGCATGGCGATATTTTGATGTAGCATGCTAGCTCTCCGGTTAAATTACTTAGCAAATTGTTCAGATAAAAAACCACGCTGCGCTTGTAGCGTAAGATAATCTGCCTTGCTTGCTGCTAATTGTGTTTTTTCTGCTTGTTTAGTAATATAGTGGAATGCGCTGTTTTGTACACTATAAGTCTGGTGCAGCCAGCATATCTCTTGCTCTAGCTGGGCAAAATCTTGGGACTGTGCTTCGTTTATCACCGTAAGCTCAACAATTAATCCATGCGAGCGTAGATAGGCTACGGCTGTTAGCATGTCGCGTAAGATATGAGTATAGTTTTTATTTTCGATTTTAATAATAATATGCGGGTGCGGTTTTTGGTAAATTATAGCTGGCAAGAGTTTTTGATAATTAGCCGCATCTTGCGAATTTATACTCATTTGAAATAGTCTGGCTTGTTCAAATGCCCAGCTTTTTTGCGCTTCGATAGCAAATATGTTTGGTTGCTCTAGATAATTATAGATTTGGGCTTTTGTTGCGCTGATATTACCAAGAATATACCAAAATACTAAGCGCTGTTTGGCGTTGGGTTTAAGGGTAAGCATTTGCCCATTGGCAAGTGGCGGGTTTAGAAAATAGCCTTTGGCCCCGCTAATGGCAGCTTGGATAATTATCTCTTGCATTTGGCTATTTTTATTTACTAGGGTAAGCTCATAGCCAAAGCCGTTAAGATAGAAATTATGCTCATTCGGCGCTAGGGCTATAATATTTAGTCTTGTTTCTATGCCGTTTTGCTCGCCATAGAATTGTGCAGAGCTAGGAGCAAAAACACAGCGCGAGGCTTGGGCACAAAGGTCAAATTCTAGCGGCTGCGCTAGGTTCTTGAGTATAAAGGTTTGTTGTAAGTGCAAAGCCGTGGCATGATCTACAGTTTGGCCGCGACTATTTAATATTATATGGTTGGCTCCAGAATTTAGCAATAACAATTCTTTTGAGCTACGCGGCTTTGCTATGTTTCGTTCTGCCTCGGCCATAAACAAATTTTGCGTAGATTGCTGCTGGCTGATAGTTTTAAAATTAGAAAAAGCCACACAGCGCGGGGCTTGCTCTTGCAGCAAGCTTTCATAGGCCTTAATATGCGCATTGGCATGAAAATAATCTTGCATTTGATTATTATTTAGTAAATTATAAATAGCAATTAACGACATGCCGTGATGGTGAGCATAATAGTTTTTTACGACAATGCTAGCGCTAGAAGTGGCGTTTTTGGGCAGTCTCTGCACAGTAAAATCTACTGCATCAAAAAAGCCATATTTGCCATAAGCACCGAGTTTTTTTAAATATCTAAGATTGCTCAAGGCAGTTTTGGGGTATAGCTGTGCAGCCAACAGGCTGGCATAAGGTGCCACAACATAGTTTTTTGCCAAGGCGCGCTGCAGACCTAAATCTGGTATACCAAAGTTAGAATATTGATAATTTAGCTCTGTGTCAAAAGCATTAAAGGCGGCTTCGGATATGCCCCAGGGGCGATTATGCAGGCGGCCATAAGCTATTTGTTTTTTAATTATTAGTCGATTGGTTTGCCCCGTTATAGATCCTGCTTCTTCGCGTAATACCAAGGGTGGCATTAAATATTCAAACATAGAGCCCGACCAGGAAAGTAAAGCTGCTTGGCCGTTGATAGAGGTTAAAAAGCGGCCCATGCGGCCCCAGATTTTATAGGATATATCGCCCTTGGCAATTGCTACATAATAAGCCAATCGCGCTTCTGAGGCTAGCATGTCATAACAGCTAGGTAATAATTTTTGCTGGGTTATATCATAGCCAATAGATAGGAGTTGTTTTTTTTTGCATAACAAAAAGCTAAAATCCATGGAATTAGCAAAATTTTTGGCAGAGATTGCCAGTTTAGCCGCACACTCGGCGATGATGTAATTCTCTGCTGTTTGGCTATTCCATTTATCCAAGGCGCCGCTAAGCGCAATTAAATGCCCAGCCAAATTGCCGTTATCTACACTAGATATGGTAAAGGGGGGCAGGGGCGCTAGCGTTTTTATGTCGTACCAATTATATAAATGTCCCTTGTGTTGGGGTAATTTATTGACCGAATCTAAGCAGTTTTCAATACGTTTTAATGCCGTTTCTAGACTTATCCAGCCAAAATCTTTTGCGGCTACGATGCTTAGCAAATACATGCCTATATTTGTTGGAGAGGTACGGGCGGCGATTTTTTCGCCATTATATTCTTGGTAATTATCTATGGGTAAATGATTATTTTCTGCATTGCAAAAATTTTCGTAAAAGCGCCAAATACGCTCGCCAAAAGCTTTGAATTCTTCAGCCATAGCAGGAGATATTTTTTGTGTTCTACAAGCAGGGCGGCTTATTATATAGGCGATAAAGGGGGCACAAAGCCATAAGAGAGCGCAAAAGGTGAAATAGATATTATTAGATAGGAGTAGGCCAAAAGCAGCTATTATCACAGAGCTGAACATGAATTCGATAAAACTGTGTAAATCTTGCTTGTCTAAATTGGCAAGACTGGCGCTTTTCCATTCTAGTAAATATTTGTGACTAATGAATAAACGATATAGGCTAATTAAGGCCGCGCGCGTTTGATACCACGCGCTATGGGCCATAAAGCACAGCCTTGTCAAAATTTCCATCGCCGTACACTTGCTTTGTTTGGCTAGTGCCATGAGATGGCTACTAAGGTAAATATGGCGCTTTATATGAAGCATGCTGCTGCATAAAGCCAATAGGGGCGCGCTAAAAATCGCTGCCACAAGGCTGATTTGCCAAATAAAGCTTGTATGAGGTGGTAAGAATAAAATGCTTAGAAAATAATTGAAGATAAATAAGGGTGCAAGACTCCAGCGGCGTAAATTATCTAGCAACTGCCAGAGTGATAGATTATTTAGCTCTTTTTTTGCGCCCATATTGCGCCAAATATAGGGTAGTAATTGCCAGTCGCCACGCGCCCAGCGCTCAAGCCGGTTTGCATCGCTTCTATAGCTGTTTGGGTACTCTTCGCCAAAAGATACATCGCTAACTAAAGCACAGCCAGCATAGCAACCTTCTAATAGATCGTGGCTCAAAACGCTATTTTCGGTAATTTTGCCTTGCAAAGCTTGCTCGAAGCTGTCGATGTCATAAATACCTTTGCCCACATAAATACCCTGGCCAAATAGATCTTGGTAAGAATCGTTAATAGCGCTGCTGTAAGGGTCGATGCCTGGCGCGCAGCTAAATATTTGCTGAAAATATGAGCTAAATTTTGCTGGCGTAATTAAGTTTAAAATACGTGGCTGCAATATGCTATAGCCTAATTTGCTTTGTTGGCTATATGCTAATTTGCCAATTAATTTCTCGGCGCTGGCTGGCAATAATTTTGTGTCGCTATCTAGGGTTATTAGATATTTTATATTTGCTGGTAAGTTTGAATCTTCTGCTATAAAACTAGTTTCTGAAGCTTTACCACGTAAAAGCTGCGCGAGTTCATGCAATTTACCACGCTTGCGCTCCCAGCCCATATAGCAATTTTGCGCGGGGTTAAAAAGGCGCTTGCGATGACATAGGAAAAAGCGAGGCTTGGCTGATGTTGCATAGAGTTGATTTAATTTAGCAATGGATTGCCGCGTATAATTTAGCAATTGTAAATCTTGCTCTGTTTCTTCATACTTGCTGTCTAGCCAGTCGGTAATAAGTGCGTAATATAGCTCGCCTTTGCTATTGCTAATATAGTTTGCCGCTAAGGCTTGTATTAATTCATCGATTGTTTCTTTGCTAATCAATAGGGTAGGAATAGCCACCAAGCTGCTATAGGACTCTGGTATAGTCCCGCTAAAATCATAGCCAAGCAATTTTCTTGTGGGTAGAAAGCTAGCGATAATTTTATTAAATACCGTAATTCCAACCTCTATGGCAAAAGGCGTGAATAGCGCTATAAATGTAATGCGTAGCCCGATGCTACAATAATTGCCCAATGTGAAAATCAGCATTAGGCATAAGGGCACCGCTATTGCTGCTACACAGCCTAGCATAAGCGCCATTGGATATTTTAGCATTGAGCGCTGTATTCTTGTGCTGAGATGTAGGTGGCATTTGCAAAACTGCTCTAGCTGTTGCCTTGCTTTGCCGATTAGATAATGGCCAACGGGGCTGGGCTGTTGTTGTATAAGCTTTATGGTATTTTCTGCTACTGCCAATTCCGACAAGGGACTTTGATTTGCAATTTCTTTTATCGCCTCGCGGCATATAGCGCGCGAATTATTGTCTAGCTGGCTATAGTCGCAGTTTTCGCTTAGCATTTTATCGACCAAGCTTAAGTCAGAAAACCATTTTTCCCATTCTATATTATCTAGATTTTTTATCGATTGGATGATATTCGCCATACTGGTGCAATTTTCAGCTTGTTCTGTTTCAAAGGCACTGGCGATGGTTTGGCAATTATTTGTGTTTTGCTTTAGCCAATTAACGGCTATGCTATATTCGGCTTGTTCGCGTAATTGATAATAGAGGCTGGTAACAAAATTGGGATTTTTTAAATAGGGTTGAAATTTAGCTAAAAATTGTGGTTGTTGCTGAAGTGCTAATTTTTCCTTATGTAATGTTTCGATTATCTGCCCGCTTAAGCGATACATTGCAATTAGATTCTGCAAATTAGTGCTTATTTCGCTGGCTTTATGCACCAAATGCAAGCGCAAGCATAGAGGTAGGGCGCCTATGGCATCTAGGCTTAGCGGGCTGATTTCTTGATAGGCAAGAATAAAGCTTTTAAAGCTCTTTAGATTGATTATATAATCACGACGCGCTAAAAAATGTTGGCATAAATCGCTGGCTGGGCCTATTTTTTTTAATAATTTTGGCGTTAGTTCTTGTATTATTTGCTGCTGCGTTTTATCAAGGATATAATAATTATCGATAAGCCAGCTGGCACTGGGGGGAATATTTTTGCCCTGTAAGGCTGATTTATTGAAAATGGTTACTGCGCGTAGTAAATTTTTTGCTTCTTCGGCAAATGTAAGTTTGATACGATACCATGGCGTAGGCCGGGGCTTATTCGCCTTATGTTCAGCCGCTAATATTTTGGCTAAAACCGTTAATTCATGGTCATCTAAATAGGCTGTGCTGGATTTTGTATTTTTATTTGGCAAAAATTGGGCATCTGTAACTATTGGCGAGAGTGGGCTGGTCTTGAATGTAGCATCACTAACTAGCCTGGTAAGATTGTTAAAAAAATTGCTTAAATACTTTTTTAATAAAACTAAAAATCTCATTACAAGCGTGGCCGTCGCTTATCTAGAATTAATGCCAGCAGCTAAGCTGCTGGCTCAAGATTATTTTTCGTCATTGCGGCGTTTTAGGGCAGCACCCAATATATCGCCCAGAGAAGCACCAGAGTCGCTAGAGCCATATTGCTCTACCGCTTTCTTTTCTTCTTCTATCTCTAGCGCCTTTATTGATAGCACTAATTTGCGTGTTTTTTTGTCAAACAGAACTACTTTGGCGTCTAGTCTTTGGCCTACGCTAAAGCGCTCTGGACGCTGCTCGTCGCGATCGCGCGAAAGGTCACTGCGATTTATTTGTGCTTCGATATCTTTGTCTACAAGCTTCACGGTAATAGAAGAATCATTAATACCAATAACTTCACAAGTTACGTTGGCGCCTTTCTTTAAATCCCCGGCAGCTTCGCTGAATTTATCATCGGTCAATTGCTTAATACCCAGCGAGATGCGTTCTTTTTCTACGTCAACATCTAGTACTACAGCTTTTACTATGTCGCCCTTTTTATATTCTGCTATTGCTTCTTCGCCAGAGCGATGCCAGTCTAAATCTGATAGATGCACCATACCGTCAACTTCGCCACCTAGGCCAATGAACAAACCAAATTCAGTTTTGTTTTTAACTTCACCCTCAATAACTGAGCGTACAGGATGCTCCATTAAAAAGGCTTGCCATGGATTGTCTAAAGTCTGTTTTAGTCCCAAGGAAATTCTACGTTTTTGTGGATCTAACTCTAGTATCACAGCCTCTATTTCTTGGCTGGTAGAAAGAATCTTAGATGGGTGCACATTTTTCTTGTTCCAGCTCATTTCCGAAATATGGATAAGCCCTTCAACACCAGCTGCTAGCTCTACAAAGGCACCGTAATCTGTAATATTGGTAACATGGCCTTTAACGCGACTGCCAGCAGGATATTTTGCGGCTACTGTTTCCCATGGGTCACTTTCTAGCTGCTTTACCCCTAGCGAAATGCGATGAGTTTCTGGATTAATACGTATGATTTGTGCGCGAACCGTTTGCCCAATGCTTAATAATTCTGAAGGGTGGTTTACCCGGCGCCATGCTAAATCTGTAACATGCAGCAATCCGTCTATGCCGCCTAAATCGATGAAGGCGCCGTAATCTGTGATGTTTTTAACTACGCCTTCTACTACTTGGCCTTCGGAAAGATTTTGAACAATTTCACCACGTTGTTCTGCTCTGTTTTCTTCGAGCACGCTACGGCGAGAAACAACGATATTGCCTCTTTTTTTGTCCATTTTCAGAATTTCAAATTTTTGCGTAACATTCATTAGCGAAGAAGGATCTTTAATTGGGCGAATGTCCACTTGACTGCGTGGCAAAAATGCTATGGCGCCGTCTAAATCTACCGTAAATCCACCTTTTACCTGCGCGAAAATAACGCCTTCTACATGCTCGCCATTAGTTTGCTTTTGCTCTAATACTGTCCAGCTTTCTTCTCGTCTTGCTTTTTCGCGCGAAAGAACGGCTTCGCCAGCGGCATTTTCTACGTGCTCTACAAAAACTTCTACTTCGTCACCCGGTTTAATAGAGCCATCACGTGCCTTGGCGCCAAATTCTTTTAGAGGTACTCTACCTTCAACTTTTAAGCCAGCATCGATTATGACCATATCTTTTTCAATGCCGATAACGCGGCCTTTTATTACCGCATTGTCTTTTAAATTATTTGAGCTGAGGGATTCATCCAAAAGTGAGGCGAAATCTTCACGTGTGGGGTTTGATTGTGACATAAATGCTCCTAGTAAAAGCTTTTTAAGCTTTGTCCGCATGGTTAGTGTTTTTATCTAGAGCGTGAGTTTTAAAAGCGATGAAACTTAGCTCCACATTAATTTTTTCTATATATATCTTTTCTGGCTGCTCTGCAAGCATTAATTATAGGATCGATAATTTCTTTTGCGCGTTGAAACGATTGCACAACATTTAGCTGGCTATTGTCAATTAATATAGCATCGGGTGCTTTTATTAGGGCCCCTACCTTGCGTGTTTTGTCGCGCTCGTCACGATTTTGTAGATCTTGGCGTATTTTTTGTAAATCTGTTTGCCGGGGTGTATTTTTTAATTGGGCAAAGCGACGCTGCGCGCGAAGGTCCAAATCGGCGTCGATATATAGCTTTACCTGTGCCTGGGGGCATACAATGGTTGCTATATCGCGCCCATCTAGCACTGCTTTTTTGTTATGTTTGGCGAATTGCCGTTGTTTCTGTACCAGAATTTCGCGTAATTCGGGGTGTATAGCTATTTTAGAAGCGGCGGCGCCTATTTCTTGTGTGCTTAAAAGATTGCCATCTAATTTATGCAAATCCAGTAGGTTGGCTGCTGCTAAAATTGCTTTTTTATCAGTTAATTCGGCCTTTTTTTGTAGCACTGCTTGTGCAACAGCACGATAGGTAAGGCCCGTATCTAAATAAGCCAGCCCATAATATTCGCTTAGTTGCTTTGCTAATGTACCTTTGCCCGAGGCAGCAGTGCCGTCAATAGCTATGATAAAATCATCCATATATTTCTGCTCCTAATGTTGCTAATAGCCGAAAAAATTCTGGAAAACTTGTGGCGATACTAGAAATATCATCAATGTAAATAGGGTTTGCGCTAGCTAGGCCCATTATAAGAAAGCTCATGGCAATACGGTGATCTTGGCGGCTATTGACAGTTGTGTTGCCCATATGTATTGGGTTAGTGCCTGTGATTTTAAGCGAGTTATTTTTTATTTCGCAAACTACATTATTCAACTGTAAAGCTTCTGCTATAGCAACAAGTCGGTTGGATTCTTTAATCTTGAGTTCTTCTATGCCATGCAGAATTGTTTCGCCCTGTGCAAAGGCGGCTAGTACAGAAATTATTGGATATTCATCTATCATCAAGGCGGCGCGGCTGGCTGGTACAACTATACCTTTTAGCTGGCTGTGGCGTATTTTAATATCGCATACAGGCTCAGAGCTGATTTCTCTTTTATTTAGCAATTCAATATCTGCGCCCATTTCTTGTAGGCAGGTTAAAAAACCAGTACGGGTAGGATTAATGCCAATATTTTTGAGCTCAATATAGCTATCTGGTACTAATAGAGCGGCGGCCATTAAAAAACTAGCGGAGGAAAAATCGCCAATTACTGCCAATTCAGTATGGTGCAAAGTTTTATTGCCTACAATATTTAGCGCTATATGGTTAGATTTTTGGCTGCTAGTAAAATCGGCCCCAAATAGTGGCAGCATTCGTTCTGTATGATCGCGGCTTTGCACATATTCCCTGATAATATTGTCGCCACTTATGCTAAGTGCTGCTAGCAATAAGGCCGATTTTACCTGGGCAGAAGCTATTGTCAAATCCCATTCTATTGGTATCGGCTCTGGATTGCCTAGCAAAATAAGGGGTAGTTGGTTAGTAGGGCTAAATTGCGCGCCCATTAACTTTAGGGGGGTGATAATTCTGTCCATGGGGCGGCTCTGCAATGATTCATCGCCAGTAATTTCTGTTGTAATATTATATGGTGCTATCGCGCCGATAAGCAAACGCGCGGCTGTTCCGGAATTGCCTAAATAGATGGGGGCGGCTGGCTGCAATAAGCAGCCCAAGCCAGCGCCATCGACTATAGTTATATCTTTTTCTTTGTCAAAAATTACATTAGCCCCCAAAGCTCTTATTGCTTGCACTGTGTGCATAACATCGTGGCCTTTGTTGAGATTTTTTATTGTGCTGCGCCCTCTTGCCAGCAGGCTCAAGATTAACGCGCGGTGGGAAATGGATTTATCCCCGTTTAGGCTAACGGTACCGCATAGCTTTTTTGCTTGTAAATAGCATGCCATATATAATCCTGTCTTCGCAGCAATGAAATTTTTGTTGACAAATAAAGGAAATAAGATAGTAAATTACTAATATAAACTCAATGGATATTTTATAGTGAAAGAGGTTTTGCGTGGTAAAAACAAAATTGGGCACTAAGCGTGTTGATCCAGAAACTGGTAGGAAATTTTATGACCTTGGCCGCGATCCGGTGGTTTCGCCATATACGGGTAAGTCTTATCCTTTGTCATATTTTGAATCTACAGTAATTAAACCAGTAGACGAGGATTTAGACAATGTAGATGAGTTGGATTCTGTCTTGGGTGAGCCAGAATTTTTGCCTTTGGAAGATGGGGTAGAGGACGATCCAGATACAGCAGATTTACCAGATTTGGATGATGATGATGTGACTATTGAAGATGATGATGTGTTTTTAGCCGATGCGGATGATGATGTAGATGAGGATATGCAAGATATTATCGGCACACCCTTAGATGAAGAAGATGAGGATATGTAGGCGAGTTTGCAAAAAATAGCTTGCTTAGCTTAGAAAATTTGTATAATATTTCGCTTAAATGGGGCTATAGCTCAGCTGGGAGAGCGCTTGCATGGCATGCAAGAGGTCAGCGGTTCGATCCCGCTTAGCTCCACCATTTATTTAGGGTGGCTCGTGTTGGTTAGTGCCCGTGCTAGCTTTACTGTATTCTCTATATTTGTTGCCTATATCTATAGCGCGCTCCTGCGTAATTAATTGGCTATTATGCAGATAGTCAAAAAAGTTTTAAATTACCTTTCTAATATCTCGGGCTTTAAGCGAAGTATAAACCAGCATGGCTTTTTTAGCTCTTTTGCATTGTATTTTTAATTCATTTTTTTGGTAGCTATTCATACAAACAATACTTAATATGAACGTAGGGTATTTTAGCATGAAATTTTAAGCTTTCTTATGTAGAGAGATAACGTCTCTGTCCATTATGGATTCTACGGCGGTAATTGCTTGGGGGGCTACAAACAACACAACTATTTGCTTGTATTAATTAGCGCACGCTTTGCTATATGCTTTTGTTTAATAGATTCTTTAGTTGGTAGACCGCATTTAGGGCCTCGCGCGGACTTAAATTGTCGGCATCTAATTGCTGCAAAGCCGTTTTTATTTTGTCTGAGGCAGCGTCTAATAGCTGTTCTTGGCTTTTTTCTTTATTTGGTTCTATATATGGTGTTTTGCGAGTTTCGAGTTCATGCAATATTTCGCTAGCCCGTTGTAGCACCTCTTCCGGCAGTCCAGATAAGCGCGCTACATGTATGCCGTAAGAGCGATTGGCGCTGCCTTTGCTAATTTCATGCAAAAACACAACTTCATTGCGCCATTCTACCACTTTCATAGTAACATTAACGAGATTGCTTAATTGCTGCTCTAGCGCGGTTAATTCATGAAAATGCGTTGCAAAAATAGCTCTGCATTTATTGTGATTATGCAAATATTCAGCGCTTGCTTGCGCGATAGAGAGTCCGTCATAAGTGGCGGTGCCTCTGCCGATTTCATCTAAAATTACCAGTGACTGCTTGCTCGATTGTTTTAAAATCGTTGCTGTTTCGACCATTTCTACCATAAAGGTAGAGCGACCCTGGCTTAAATCATCCGAAGCGCCAACGCGGCTAAATAATTTATCGACAACGCCTATATGCGCTTTTTCTGCCGGAACAAAAGAACCGATTTGCGCCATAATAACAATAAGCGCATTTTGGCGTAAAAAGGTGGATTTGCCGCCCATATTTGGCCCAGTCAAAAGCCATAAGCTGCCTTGCTTTTGCTGCGCGTTTTGCGGGGAAAGGTCGCAGTTATTTGCTATAAAATTCTTATGGCCTTGTTTTTTTAAAGCTTGCTCGACTACTGGGTGGCGGCCCTTTGTAATATTAAAATTTAGACTATCGTCCAAGATGGGGCGGCAATAATTATGGCTGCAAGCTAAATGCGCTAAAGCGCAGCTGAGATCAAAAATATTTAATGCTTGGGCAACTTCTCTTATTTGTCTATCATGATCTAGGATCATATTGCATAATTGATTAAAAATATCTAGCTCTAGCTCTAGCGCGCGGTCTGCTGCGGTGACAATGTTGTGCTCGGTTGCTCGCAACTCTTCGCTAGTAAAGCGCATGGCGTTTGCTGTGGTTTGGCGATGGATAAATTTCTGGCCATGTTCTTGATTGTAAGCCTCGATTAATGAGGCTTGGTTTGCCGTAATTTCAATAAAATAGCCCAAGATATTATTGTGTTTGAGCTTTAAATTTTTAATAGAGGTTTGCTTTATATATTGCTGCTGTAGATTTTTGATAATTTGTTGCGATTCATCACGCATTCTTCGTGCTAGATCTAAATCTGTATTGTAATTTTGGGCAATAAAATTGCCGTCACGCTTATGGGTAGGTAATTCCACCGTTAAGGCTCTATCTAAAACATGTTTTAATTTGGGCGGTATGTTGCGCAATTTTTGTGTGGCATGGCTTAGCTCTGACGGTAGCATAGAGGTGCCCAGGACTTCCATAACATTTGCTGCGACTTCTAAGATATTCTGTATTGCACCTAGATCATGTGGTGTGGCGCGAAAATTGCTAATGCGCGCCAAGGCACGCTCTCCGTCTGCCGCATTTTTGATTGCTGTTTGTAAATTTTGGCAAAGCTTTGCGTCACTTATTAGCCAGCCAACAGTGTCTAATCTTTTATTTATGATGTCGATGTCTTTTAGCGGATGCATTAATCTGTCGGCAAGCAGGCGGCTGCCGCCATTTGTTGTCGTATAGTCAAGGCATCTTAACAAGCTACCATTAGCCGAGCCGGAAAGAGTTTTGAATAATTCTAAATTTTGTCTAGTGGCCGCGTCGATATATAAATATTGTTCGTTATCTTCTGCCACCGGAAAAGCCAACACAGGTCGATTTTCTATCTGCGTTTTTTCGATATAAGCAATGATAGCTCCCATTGCACATAATTGTGCCGGAAGAAAATTGGCAAAAGCATTTTCGTCGGCAATATTATAATAGGTCTTTAATTTATTGATAGCCTCATATAGGTTAAAGCTGGTGTCGCTTTGATAATGGGCAATGTTGCGCATAAAATTAACATTATTAAATACATAGCTGTCCATAGGGTCACTAGTAATGGGGCAGTCGCGCAGAGATTCCGCTAGCAATAGCTCTTTTGGCTCTAGCCCCATTAGATCGCTTAAAATGCGTATCGGTTCTGTTAATTTAGCGCGAAAGAGCCCGGTGGAAAAATCCATATAGGCGATGGCATAGTTTTTTTTGCCATCTTCTTCATAAATGGCAAAGGAAACAAGATAATTAGCGCTAGTTGGGTCTAGCAAATTATCCTCGGTAATAGTACCAGGTGTTAAAAGCCTGGTAACTGCTCTTTTTACCACCGTTTTTGGTCCGCGAAGCTTCGCGGTTTTTGGGTCTTCTGTTTGTTCGCAAATGGCTACTTGATAGCCTTGCTCGATTAATTTGTGCAGATAGGGCTCGCAGCTATGGGCTGGCACGCCGCACATTTCTATATCTTCGCCCAGATGTTTGCCACGTTTGGTTAGCGTTAGCCCTAGCGCTTTTGAAGCTATTGCCGCATCTTCAAAAAATAACTCATAGAAATCGCCCAACCGATATAGAAGCAAGTAATCCTTATAGGCAGCCTTGATTTCTATGTATTGCTGCATCATTGGCGTAGCTTGTTTGATATCCGGCGCTGACATTTTTCTCTACCTCTAATTTTTTATAAACTAGCATAGATATTTTACAAACAAAATAGCCAATAGGCTAGCAATAATAAAAATTATACTATGTCTGCTATTGGCTTAAATTTATGCTGTGCCAGCTTGTGGGTTTGCTTTGGCCAGATTGGTATAATATAAATTGGCAAAATCTATTGGATCCAGCATAACATGTGGAAAGCCACCATTTTTTGTAGCATCGCTTAAGATCTGCCGGGCAAAAGGAAATAGCAGCCTTGGTGCTTCAATTGCTAATAGCGGCCTTAAATGCTGTTCTTCAATATCTTTGACTAAAAATAGGCCAGCATATAGCAATTCTACGTGAAAGAGCAAAGCGCTATCTGCTTTTTGCGCTTTTGTGCTTAGGCTCAATATCACTTCAAATAAATGTTCTCTATCCGGTATATTTTCTGCTTGCGGATTATTGGCAAATGGATTCAATTCAATATTTATTCCAACTTCTAACTGCGGCGGTTCGCGTAAATCTAAAATAGAAAATGGTGCATGCGGGCTTTCAAAAGAAAGGTCTTTTAAATATTGTGTTATTACGTTAAAAGTGCCGGTTTGTGGCGTGTCTGTTGCGTTGTGGTCGTTGTCGGCTAATTTTTCGTTCATCTGAAACCTTTATATTTAATATTAAAATATGAACCTTTATTTTGCGGTGGAATTATAGTATAGTATATCAATTGAATTGAAAACATATATATTAGTTTCTATATATAATTTTATATAACTAATAATTGATTAAAGATAGGGTGGCTTTATGGATTTGGGTCTTATAATTATCATACTGTGCGTTATGATTATCGCGATTGTAGCCTTTCAGTTTAATCGCGTATTGGGCAAGCGTACGGGTACAGAAAAGCCGCTTTCGCAATTATTAGAAAATTCTATAGTTAGCGTGCAGGCGGCTAACGCTTCGGGTATAGAGCAAGATGCAGAGGGCTCGGCTTTATTGCCGCAGCTTATTCAAACCAAGGCCAGCGTTTTAGAGGATATTGACGCTATTGCCCCGGTTGCTAGCCCGCTTAATGAAGCTTTGCGTAGGATTTATGATTTAGATAGGCATTTTTCGCCAAAAACTTTTATAGCCAAGGCTGTTAGTGACTATGAGCGCGTGCTAGAATCTTTTGCAAAATTAGATCAAACGGTTCTTCATACTTTATTGAGTCAACCCGCTGAAGCAGCCTTTGAGCAAGAAGTGGCAAAAAATCTGGCAGAAGGTATAAAGATAGATTTCAGCTATGTTGGCAACGATAAGGCACAAATAATCGATGCGCAGGTAAATGACCAGGAAGCTTTCATTACCTTGCATTTCGTTAGTGAAGTAGTTTTGGCGATTTACAATAAGGCTGGTGAGTTGATGAAGGGTAGCGCGAAGGATTTAAGCATTCTAGATGAAAAATGGACTTTTGCTCGTCGTTTAACGGGCAGTAGCACCCCATGGCTGGTTTGCGCAACGGCGCCAGTGGCCGCTGTTTAATATGTTGTTATGTCCCGCAAAGATGAAATTGGCGATTATTATTTGTGGGACAATTTAACGAAGACCTGCGACGGTCAAACCCCGCCCTTTAAAAAACCAAGCATATCAGAATTTATTGCCTTATTAGATGAGGCAGAAAACGCCGAAGCTAAGATGACGCTGCCGCCCTTGGCACCGCTTGCAATAGATTTGTCGCGCCCAAATTATACAGATAAATTACTGGGGCCAGCAAAGAGTGCGCCGCAAAATTTTGATGTTAAAACCTATAAAAAACTTAGTAAATCTCGTATAATCATAGAGCGTAGATTGGACTTACACGGCGCCCAGCAGGATAGGGCATATAGTTTATTGTTGAGTTTTTTACGCAATGCTAGTGGCGACAATTTACGTTATGTTATAGTTATTACGGGAAAAGGCGCTAGAAATGGCGCTATCTTGCAAACTATGGTGCCAAAATGGTTGCAATGGGGAGCCGCTGCGCAATATGTCAGCGCCTTTGCCACGGCTAGTGCTAAGCATGGGGCTAGCGGCGCGCTTTACGTGCGGTTACGTGCACTAAAATCTAATAGTTAGTGCAATTTTATGATTCTGGTGTGCTTATCTCTGCGAGTTGAAAATCATAATTTTGCGAGCAAAACTGGCATTGTACGGTAATTTTATTGTCTATTACCATTTCTTCTAGCGCTTTTGCGTCAAAACCTTGGAGCATTTCTGAGATTTTTTCTCGACTGCAGGAGCATTTATCTTGCAGAAATTGTTCATTAAACACCCTTATTTCATGTTCATGAAAAAGGCGAAAAAGCAATCTATGCGCCCCTATTTCTTTGTCTAACAATTCTTCATCGCTTAAGGTTTGTGCTAAAATATTAGCTTCATTCCATTCGTTTTTTTCAGGGTCGGCGCCTTTATGGGGTAAATATTGCAAAAATAAGCCTCCGGCGCGCCAGCCAGTTTGCGTAGAGAAATGTGAGGTTAATTTGATTTTTGTTGATATTTGCTCTGAGCTTATATAATATTGTTCTGCTAATTGTGCTAAATCGTTGCCGCTAAGCTCTACTATGCCCTGATATAGTTTGGTATGATGCCCAGTTTCCATGGTAAAGGCTAGGCTGCCTTGTCCTAGCAATTGGGCTAGTGTTGCGGGGCTATTTTTTAGCTGCTTGGTTAGTTCTGGCATATTATATCTTGCATAAGCACGTAGATTATGGGGGGTGATAAAATTGCAAACCAATAAATTTACTGCACCATTGCTAGTGGTTTGTATTGAAAATTTGCCTTCCATTTTTAGGGAGCTACCAATTAATGCTGTCAAAGCAATCATTTGTGCTAATAAATGTGACACAGCTTCTGGATAGTTATGTCGGGTAATAATGCTGTCTAATTCTGGGCCTAGCTGTACTATACGCCCCTTTATGTGTAGATCTTCTATGATAAAGGGGGTTACAATATCATCTTTATTCATTTTAGCAGCCTTTATGTTTGTAAATCCGTGCAAGCTTTGTCTAATCTGTGTATTGCTTGTTCTACATGTTCTTTAGTTATGTTAAGTGGGGGCAAAATGCGCATTACATTATTGCCTCCGCCCAGGGTCAGCAACTTATTGTTGCGGCAGGCGGTTATAAGTTTTTCATTTGGTATTTTAGCTTTTATACCCAAGAGAAAACCTCGGCCGTGTATGGCTTCTATTATAGTGCTATGTTTATGCGCTATTTTACCTAGTTCATCATATAATAAGCTGCTAATTTCAGTTGCCTGGGCAAGAAAATCTGGCTGTAAAATAAGATCTAATACAGCATTGGCTACAGCCATAGCCAATAAATTACCGCCAAAAGTAGAGCCATGTGTGCCGGGGGTAATGGCACTGGCCACTGCTGCTGTGCCTAGGCACGCGCCAATGGGAAAGCCGTTGCCTAGGCCTTTGGCTAGGCACATTAGGTCTGGCTTTACGCCAGAATGCTGATAGGCAAAAACAGAGCCTGTTCGACCTATGCCCGTTTGTACTTCATCAAAAATCAATAAACAATTATTAGCATCGCAAAAGCTACGCAAAAATTGCAGCATATCGTCTGGGATTACATTAACACCACCTTCGCCCTGAATGGGCTCGATGATGATGGCGGCAAGGGTTCTAGATATGGTTTGTAACTGTTGTTTTAATTCGTTCATAGACAGCTGTGGCGAGAATTGCACAAAGCCTGGCGCCTTGGGGTCAAAGCCCTCTAGATATTTTTTATTGCCAGTAGCTGCCAGAGCCGCTATGGTACGACCGTGAAAAGCGCCGCAAAAGCTGACTATAGTATTTTTTTCGTTATTTCCCTGTGTAAAATGATAGCGGCGTGCCGTTTTGATAGCGCATTCTACGGCTTCTGTCCCGCTATTGGCAAAAAATACCTTATCGGCAAAGCTTATATTGCATAAACGAGCGGCTAATTTTTCTTGTAATTCTATGGTGAATAAATTTGAAGTATGCCATAATGTTTTTGCTTGCTTCTCTAGCGCTGCATTTAGATATGGATGCGCGTGGCCCAGCCCAGTAACCGCAATACCAGATGTAAAATCTAAATATTCCTGCGCTGTATCGCTATAGAGATAAGCGCCTTTACCATGGGTAAAGTTTAGTGGAATCCTAGCATAGCTATTGTATAAATTTGAGTAATTTGAAGCAGACATAATTGTACCCCTATGAGATAAGATAGGGAATATAGCATAAAAATCTAATTTTTCTTGCTAAATTTTAGTTTTTTTCGTATGCTGGGCTGTAATATTTGAAAGGATATGAAGCATGGTTTGGACACCGGCTCAAATTAAGCATTTGAGGGAATTATGGGGCTCTGGCCTTACAGCCCAGCAAATAGCTAGTATCTTGGGTATAATTAGTCGCAATGCTGTTATTGGCAAGGCAAATAGGATGAAATTGTCTAAGTTAGATAAACAAACTAGTCTGGGGGCGAATATGCCGCAAAATGAATTAGAAATCGAGCCTGCTAAGAAATCATTGGTCTCACGCGCAGCTGCTAAAAATAAAACAACGGCACTTGATGGTTTTCAAGAAAGTGTAAAACAATTAGAAAAAGCCGCCTCGAATCTAGCGCAAGCGGCTGGCGAAGCACCAGAAGAAGAGGGGCAGGCTCCAGAACCGCTAAAGCTTACTTTATTGGAGCTAAATGAATATAAATGTAAATGGCCTGTAGAGGCTAGTGACGAGGGGGAATTTTATTTTTGCGGCCATAGCGCCGATAAAGCTAGCTCTTATTGCCCTTATCACGCCAAATTGGCTTTTCATCCGAATCAACTTAAACGACGCAAAACTATTTAGTTTTGGCAAAGCGTAATTGCCATTTTTTTATTCGGCAACGCTTGGCAAGATAATAGCTTAAAACACCTAAGATTGTTGTTGCAACAATAGCGTAGCAAGTCTCTATTGTGGCGCTATTGCTTAGCTTGTCTAGCATATTTTTGCTCCCTTTTATAGCTTAGTCTTAGCCGTATCTGCGCTCTTTTTTTATAGGCTCTAGTTAGTAATTCTATTTGCAGCGCCAAGCTATATAAGATTATTGCTATAAGATTGAAACTAGCAAGCATGCTAAGCAGAGCATGCATCATACCAGGTGCTAGTGAACTGTGGCCGAGCAGATGGATTGTAGAATTTTGATGTAAACTATGCCACCATTGGGTTGAAAATTTGATGATAGGTAAATTGATAGAACCTATGAGCGTTAGAATAGAGCAAGCATAATCAGCTTTTTCGTCTTGGCGAAAACTGTTGCTAAGTGCGCTAATAGCACAATAGATAAAAAATAATATTAGTTCACTGACCAAGCGGGCATCCCACTCCCACCAGCTGCCCCAAGTTTTTGCCCCCCATAACGAACCGCAAATCAAGGTGAGTAGCGTAAAAAACGCACCAATAGGTGCCATAGCTTTTAAGGCAGCGCCGTAAAAAGAATGGTTAGAAAATAAAAATAATAAAGCTGCTAAGCACATTACGGCATAGCATTGTAGCGAAAGCCAAGCGCATGGGACATGTAGATATAATAGCTTCACTAATTCATGTTGTTGATAATCTTGTGGCGCCTGGGCAATAAAAAAAGCTGCAATTACTAATGCGGGTAGCAAAAGCCACAGAGCTATAGACTGTAGCCTGGTAAGAATGTGCGCAATATAGCGCGTAAAATTAGTCATGTACATATCTCAATATTAGGCTAGCGCCTATGGGGCCAATTATAGCAAATAGAAGGGTTAAAGCAATAAGAAATAATATTGGCACGGTGGAGCTATTATGCTGCAAAACTGCTGTATCTGTACTAAGGGCAAAGATAAATATGGGGGCGCTAAAGGGTAAAATAATTATAAAATTTAAAAACGCACTGGGTTTGGCCATTAAATTAATAGCAGCGCTTAAACTGCCCAAGAAGCTTATGGATAAGCTAGAAATAAAGCAGGTAATTGCGCTGGTTATTATGATTTGCAGCGGCAAATGTAACATGACCCCGGCTAAGGGGTAGATTAATATTATTGGTAAAATATTAGTTAAAATATGTCGCAATAATTTACTATAGATGTAGAATAACAAAGCCATTCTTGGTTGTAATAAAACTATATCTAGGCTGCCATCTTCTTTATCGGCTGCAAATAAATCGCGTAGACCTAGTAAATTAGCAAAAATTACCGCTATCCACAATAAATTCAACTGCGGCATAAGTTTTGCCTGCATGCTTAAGCAAAATAAACTAACAAGCATCAGAAAAAAAAGCAGTCCGCTGGTAAATTCGCTGCTATTTCGCCAGGTTAGTATTATAGAATAATATAGCGATTTTAGACATAGTTGAGTAGATTTAAATATTGACAATCCCTTAATTCCTCGTTTTCATGCGAAGCCATTATGATAATACCGCCATTTTTTAAATGTTCGTGTAAGAGCTGCTTGCTTAAGTTTGTATAATAGCGGTCCAGGTACAAAAAGGGCTCGTCTAAAATCCATACTGGTCGTGGCGCTAGCCATAATCTAGCCAAAGCAACGCGGCGTTGTTGTCCTGCTGATAATTCGCCAAAGCGGTAATGTTTTAAGCTATATAATTCTAATTTATCGATTATGCTATCATAGCGCTCGGTTGTACCATGCAGCAGATTTTGCCAAAGCAATAAATTTTCCTCTACGGTCAACAATCCCTTCATTGCGGGAGTTATGTTTAAATAATGGCAATAATCAGCAATCTCGGCTTGACGATTGTTCAGCGCTAGCTTTATCTGTCCTTCATGTAATTTATGCAGGCCAATTATAGCGCGCAAGAAACTTGATTTACCAATGCCATTGCTGCCCAAGATTTGTAACAATTGGCCTTGCTTTAAGCAGAAATTAATATTCTGCCATAATACAACGCCATTGCGAGTCGCACTTAGTTTCTCTGCTATCAGGCGCATATAGGCACTACCTAATTATTATTTGTGTAAAAAAATATTTGTGTTATTTTAGCATAGACAATAACTTTATAGTATATTATTTATGCAATAATCTGCATGTAGAAATAAAAACAATCTAAGGATAAGAACGTGGTGAATATCGATAGCTTTAAATGCCGCAAAACTCTAGAGGTTAATGGCCAGTCATACACATATTATAGTCTGCCGGAAGCAGAGAAGAATGGCTTGAGTGGAATTTCGAATTTGCCTTTTTCCATGAAGGTGCTGCTGGAAAATCTATTAAGATTTGAGGATGGTCGCAGCGTAAAAAAAACTGATATTGAAAATGTGGTAGCTTGGCTGGTAGATAAAGGCAGTAAAGGCGCGGAAATTGCTTACCGCCCTAGTCGGGTATTGATGCAAGATTTTACTGGCGTGCCCGCAGTGGTCGATTTAGCCGCTATGCGTGACGCGATGGTGGCGTTGGGCGATAATCCGCAAAAAATCAACCCGTTGGTACCAGTGGATTTGGTAATAGATCACTCTGTCATTGTAGATGATTTCGGTAATCCAGACGCTTTTCGTCACAATGTAGAATTAGAATATGAAAGAAATATTGAGCGCTATCGCTTTTTAAAATGGGGTCAAAGCGCTTTTCGGAATTTTCGCGTTGTGCCTCCTGGCACTGGTATTTGCCATCAAGTGAATTTAGAATATTTGGCTCAATGTGTTTTCCTGAAGGAAGATGGTGAAGAAAAAATATTATATCCCGATACATGTGTAGGTACCGATTCGCATACAACGATGGTTAATGGTTTGGGCGTTTTAGGTTGGGGTGTTGGTGGAATTGAAGCAGAGGCCGCCATGTTGGGCCAGCCCGTATCTATGCTATTGCCCGAGGTAGTAGGCTTTAAACTAACAGGACGCTTAAAAGAAGGTGTGACCGCGACAGATTTGGTATTAACCGTTACTCAAATGCTGCGCAAGCACGGCGTAGTTAGCAAATTTGTAGAGTTTTTTGGTCCCGGCTTGGACAATATAACTTTGGCGGACAGGGCTACTATCGGTAATATGAGTCCAGAATATGGTGCTACTTGTGGGTTTTTTCCTATTGATGAAGAAACGATTCGTTATTTGCATATGACAGGTCGTGACGAGGACAGAATCGCCGTGACAGAAGCTTATGCAAAAATACAGGGCATGTGGCGCAATGAACAAACAGTCGAACCAGTATTTAGCTCAGTGCTAGAGTTAGATATGGGCGATGTTGTGCCTTCAATGGCTGGGCCAAAGCGTCCGGAGGGCCGGTTAGCTTTGCAGGATATCAATACAGGGTTTACGCAAGCTTGGAGCGCTGAATATAAGAAAACTGGCGATATTAATGCGCGAATCCAGGTTGAGGGTGAAGAGTTTGACCTTGGCGATGGCGATGTGGTAATTGCCGCGATTACCTCATGCACAAATACGTCTAATCCCAGTGTGCTTATAGCTGCTGGGTTGCTTGCTCGTAATGCTGTGAAGGCTGGCCTGCAGGTTAAGCCTTGGGTTAAAACCTCTCTTGCTCCTGGTTCGAAGGTCGTAGAAGCTTATTTGGCTAAGTCGGGATTGCAAGAATATTTAGATGAGTTAGGGTTTAATTTAGTTGGCTTTGGCTGCACTACTTGTATTGGTAATTCGGGGCCTTTGCCGCCTGCTATTTCTAAATCTATTAATGATAATGGTATAATAGCTTCGGCTGTATTGTCTGGCAATAGAAATTTTGAAGGCCGGGTTTCACCCGATGTCCAGGCAAATTACCTGGCTTCGCCACCGCTCGTGGTAGCTTATGCGCTAACGGGTACGGTGCGCAAGGATTTAACCAATGAACCAATAGGGGTCGGTAATAACGGTGTTTCGGTCTATTTGCGTGATATTTGGCCAACCTCGCAAGAAATTCAAAGTTTTATTGAAGCGAATGTTACCCGTAAAATGTTTACCGAAAAATATTCAGATGTATTCAAGGGGGACCAAAATTGGCAAGCTGTGCAGGTGCCGCAAGGCGAAACCTATAGCTGGGATGACAAATCAACCTACGTGCGTAATCCGCCGTATTTTCAGGGTATGGGTAAGCAGCCAAAAGCGATAGAGGATATAGTAAATGCTCGTATATTGGGTTTATTTGGCGATAAAATAACGACAGATCACATTTCTCCTGCTGGCGCTATTAAAGCTACGTCTCCTGCCGGAAAATATTTGTTAGCCCATGGTGTAAGTGCCAAAGATTTTAACCAATATGGAACCCGCCGTGGTAATCATGAAGTGATGATGCGCGGAACTTTTGCTAATATAAGAATAAAGAATCTTATGTTTGGCGGTGAAGAAGGCGGCAATACATTATATCAGCCTAGCGGTGAAAAAATGTCTATTTTTGATGCTGCTATGCGTTACCAAGATGCAAAAGTGCCTACGGTTGTTTTTGCAGGGCTAGAATATGGCAATGGCTCTTCACGCGATTGGGCGGCGAAGGGGCCAAATCTGCTTGGCGTGCGTGCGGTTGTTGCTAAATCTTTTGAGCGTATTCATCGGTCAAATTTGGTTGGTATGGGAATTGTGCCTTTTATGTTTACAGGAAATGAGGATATAAATTCACTTGCTATAAAAGGTGACGAAACTGTGACTATTGAAAATGTTGCCAGTCTTAAACCGCGCGACATAGCAATAGCCAAGCTAGTTTATCCAAATGGTAATGTCAAAAATATCAAACTATTGGTGCGGGTAGATACGCTAGATGAATTGGATTATTTGCATAATGGTGGCATTTTGCAGTATGTTTTGCGCAATTTAGCAAATTAATTGTTTGTGTATTGTAAAAAATAATTGACGTGTAGACCAGCTTAAGCTATACATATTGTGATATATTTATTTTTAAAAGGGATAATTCATGGCTAATACAGCTTCGGCTAAAAAGGCGGCGCGTAAGATTAGTGCTCGTACAGAAGTTAATAAATCTCGTAAATCACGAGTTCGTACTTTTATTCGTAAAGTGCAGCATGCTCTTGCGATTGGGGATGCTACTGTTGCGGCTGATGCGCTAAAGGCAGCAGAGCCGGAAATTATGCGTGCAGCTACAAAGGGTGTGATGCATAAAAACACAGCTTCGCGTATGGTTTCGCGCCTTACTAAGCGCTGCAAGGCTCTGTTGGCTTAAAGTTTTTAATTTTTTATATTAAGCATTTAGAAAACGCACTCTATTTAGGGTGCGTTTTTTGTTTTTAGCAAAAAATTCTTGATTCTTTTTCATATGGTTAATCTCGAGACAGTCAAATTATCGTCTGTTAGCGTTACTAGGGTTTTGTTTATGTCAAGCAATTTTTTTAACTTTTTTTTAACTGATATTTCTTGGCTAATTAACTGGTAAAATTTTCTGTTTTTCTAGGCAGTTCGGGCCGTTTATTATTTTTTTGCATAATAGATTTTGCAATTTTCACCTATTGCATATTTAAATATTTTCCCTGTATGTTTAGTCATAATGGTTTTGTAAATAGGCATCAAGATTTGTTGTTGTAATTTTACTTCGTGCTTATTGGTTTGCGTCAGATTGTGATTTTAAAATATGGTTTTTGAATGTTAAGCAAAAAAAATATCGATATAGATTTGTCTAATTTAGATGCTAATAATGAAGAGAGTAGTGGGCAAATTTCGCCAATATTTGACCGGGTTATGGCAAAGGTTAGGGCGCATATAGGTGTTGAAACCTTTAATAGCTGGTTTAGTAAATTGCATTTTATACAGCTAGAAGCATGTGTGGTTAAATTTTCTGTTCCCACGGCTTTTTTAAAATCTTGGATTAGTGGGCATTACGCAGATTTATTATTAAATTTGTGGCAGCAAGAAGATAGTAATGTGTTGCGGGTAGAATTTTTTGTACAGCCAAGAGTGCAAAAGGCTGTTCTGCCGCAAGCTTTGCCAGTTGCTGCTAATACAGAGTTTTTTTCAAATAAGGCAGATAAAGTAGCAACGTCAAAGATACGAAAAAACTTATTAGTGGGCTCTCCTTTAGACCTTCGTTATAGTTTTGAAAATTTTGTTGAGGGTGCATCGAATCGTTTAGCCTTGGCTGCGGCTCGTACCGTAGCAGATGCTGGTTCAGAGCATACACAGCTAAACCCGTTAGTCTTACATGGCGATGTTGGCCTTGGTAAAACGCATTTACTGCAAGCCATAGCTGCAAAAGCGCAGGTCAATAAAGCTTATAATAAGGTTGTATATTTAACAGCAGAATGTTTTATGTGGCGTTTTGCTACGGCAATTAGAGACAACAACGCTTTGTCGCTAAAAGAACAATTACGCGATATAAATCTGCTTATTATTGACGATTTACAGTTTTTGCAGGGTAAAACCATACAAAATGAATTTTGTCATTTATTGAACATGTTAATTGATAGCTCTAAGAAAGTTGTAGTTGCAGCCGACCGTCCCCCAGCGGAGCTAGAATCCTTAGATTCGCGTGTAAAATCGCGTTTGCAAAGCGGGGTAATTATTGCGATTGATTATCCAGATTGCGAAATGCGCTTTGCGATGTTGAAGAATAAATTAAGAATCGCGCAGCATAGCAAACCGCAGCTTAAGCTGGATGAGGAAAAGTTATTTTATATAGCCCAAAACCTTCGTGGTTCGGGTCGCGATGTTGAAGGCGTGTTTAACCAAATTCTATTTCGTCAATCTTTTGAGGGCGAGTTATCTATCGAGAAAATTGACGAAGTTCTAGGTACAAACATGCAAATAAGCGACACAAAGCGCGTGCGTATTGAAGATATACAGCGCGCGGTCGCTCGTCATTACAGTCTTTCCAAGCAAGATTTGTTATCTTCACGTCGGGTGCGTACAATTGTAAAACCACGGCAAATCGCCATGTATTTGTCAAAAAACCTAACACCTCGTTCATTGCCAGAGATTGGGCGGCGCTTTGGGGGCCGCGATCACACTACGGTCTTGCATGCAGTGCGTAAAATTGAAACTTGTTTAGCAGAAGATAGTAATTTTGCGCAGGAATTGGAATTGTTAAAGCGCTTAATAAATGAATCTGCCTTGTAAAAAAATAGCTTTGCTAATATAATGGTGTATGTTTGGTTAATGGGGGTATGATGCGTATAAGTGTAGATCGCAATAATTTTTTGAAAAGCCTAGGTCATGTTTACCGTATCGTGGACCGACGCAATACTGCTTCTATTTTAGGTAATGTCCTGATTAAAGCAAATGGCGAGCTTATACAATTAAAAGCTACGGATTTAGAATTACAAGTTAGCGAAGAGCTGGCTGCTAATATCGAGCAGCCTGGCAGTGCAACGGTGCCAGCCTATTTATTATATGATGTGATTCGTCGTTTGCCAGCTGGCGCAGAGGTTAAAATTGAGCTTAATAACGATAATGGTCAAGTCAGAATAATTTCTGGGCGTGTGAATTATAAGCTGCAATCTTTGCCTGCTAGCGATTTTCCTGATTCGAAATCGGTAGAATGGCAACATAGCTTTACCCTTTCAGCAAAAGAGTTGCGGCCAATTTTAAACGCTACGCAATCTGCTATCTCAACAGATGAAACGCGCTATTGTTTGAACGGTATTTACATGCATATAGTACGAAATAAGGATGATGTGCCTATGTTGCGCTTAGTGGCAACAGATGGTCATCGCTTGAGTGTAGGAGAGCTTGCGGCTCCGGACAACAGTCTGGAGATGCCTGGCCTTATTATTCCGCGTAAAGCTGTATTGGAAATGCAAAAGATGTTGGCAGAAGGCTTTGCTCAAGATATTGCTATAGATATTTGCGAAACTAAAATCGGCTTTACTGTCGGAGATCTCTCGTTAGTTTCTAAGCTGATAGATGGACAATTTCCTGATTATGAAAAAATTATACCTAGTGATCATGATAAGTTTTTAACTGTAGACAGAGAAGAATTTATAGCTTCTGTTGGGCGTGTTTCTGTGGTGTCAAATGACTATGCTAGAGCGTTAAAGTTTGATTTAGACATGGATAATTTGCGGCTAAGCATGGAATCTTTAGATGCTGATAGTGCTGAGGATTGTTTGAACTGCCATTATCGCGGTGAGGTTTTGGAAATTGGCTTTAATGCTAAATATCTGCTCGATGAAGCTAGTCAGTTTACGCAAGAAAATATTATATTTTCTTTTTCAAATTCTTCTTCACCTTGTGTTATGCGTGATGGCGAAAAAACAACTATTTTATATATTTTAATGCCAATGCGCCTTTAAATTTGGATCGAGGCCTGATTATTGCCAAAATTCGCTTAACCAAATTAAAGCTATTCTCTTATCGAAATTATAGCGACGCTTCTTTTGATTTTGATAGCTCCTGCATTATTTTGCATGGAGCGAATGGTTGTGGTAAAACAAATTTGTTAGAAGCTATTTCTCTGCTTTCGCCAGGTCGTGGTTTGCGCCGTGCTACGTACAAGCAGATGTGTGCTATTGGCGGCAATGATAATTTTGTTATCAATGCTAGTTTGGCGAATCAAGATTATGGAGAGGTTAACATTGGTACAGGGCTACGACCAGCTAGTGCCAGGCGGCAGGTTCATATAAATTCTCAGGCGGTTCTTATAGATGAGCTTACGCAATATTGTCGCATAAGTTGGTTAACGCCGTTGATGGACAAACTATTTATTGGCCCTTATAGTGACAGAAGGCGCTTTTTGGACCGTCTTGTGTTATCCATAACGCCGCGGCATGGTGCTGCGGTACGGGATTATGAAAAATTGATGCTAGCACGTAATTATACCTTGCAAGAGCCTAGCTTAGATGAAGCCGCGCTAGATTCTTATGAGGCTAATATGGCCAGGCTTGCAGTAATTATTGCGCAGGCGCGTAATAATTTTGTGACCAAACTTGCAGAGACTTTGGCGAGGATGAGCGATCAGCTTGCTATAAAGGCAGCTCTTTCTATTAAAGGTGAAATTGAAGCACAGCTGCTGAGATATAAAGCTGAAGATGCCGAAGCAAATATGCAGCAACTTTTGCATGATAGTAGAATGCAAGATCGCGCCATGAGACGCTGCTCTACTGGCACGCATCGGAGCGATTTTTGTATAAAACATGCCGAAAAAAATATGAGCGCAGAATTATGTTCAAGCGGCGAGCAAAAAGCTTTGCTACTAAATCTTATTTTGGCCCAAGCGGAATTAACAAAGCAAATTTCCGGTATGGCGCCTATATTGTTATTTGATGAATTAGTCGCTTATTTAGATATCGTCAATAAAACATCTTTTTTGGCTAAGCTGCAAGGTTATGAAGGGCAAATTATCATTACAGCTACCGATAATAATTTATTGGGAGATCTACAGACCAATGCGCAGCTTTTTGACATTAGTCAAATTCAATAATATTAGCAGGAGAGAGCAATGCAATATATTTATGTAATAAATGGGCCAAATTTAAATATGCTCGGCCAGCGTGAATCTGAGATCTATGGGGTTCGTACTTTGCAAAGTATTGAGCTTTTATGTGCACAAAAATTACAATCTTCTAACTACAGACTGCGTTTTTTGCAAAGTAATAATGAAGGAGATATAGTAAGCTTTATTCATAGCGCATGCACAGATGCGGCAGGCATAGTAATAAATGCTGCCGCTTATAGCCATACCTCTATAGCTATTTTGGATGCACTGCAAATATTTTCTGGCCCTGTGGCCGAAGTGCATATCTCTAATATTTATCAAAGAGAGAGTTTTCGACAGCATTCCTATTGCGCTCAGCGAGCCGATGCTGTGATTAGTGGGTGTGGCGCTAGAGGCTATCTATATGCGCTTGATTTTATTTTAGAAAAATTAACTTAATCCCGTCAAAACATTATTATAATACTTGCGCAGGCTTTTAATATGAGGTAGGGTTGTTATTATTTAATGATATCCTCATAGCTAAACATGATGCGTAGAGAGGTGGGAATGAACAATTATACGAGATATGGGCGGGTTTTGTTGTGCCTAATATTGCCGCTATTGCTAGCTGGCTGTCAATGGCAAGTGCTAAGCCCTGCTGGTTATGTGGCCGAAGAAGAGCGGATGCTGATATTGATATGTCTTGCCGTCATGCTTTGCGTAGTAATTCCTGTTATGGTCGCTATAGTAATGTTCGCTTGCAAATATAATGCCAAAAATAGCTCGCTAGAATATTTACCCGATTGGGGTCATTCCACCAAGGTTGAAGTTTTTATGTGGGGGATACCAGTAATTATAGTAACTATCTTAGGTATTCTAACTGGTTATTATACTTTTAAATTGGAGCCTTCGCGCAATCTTTCAAGCTCAGTGGCTGGTATCCAGCAGCCGCTGCAAATCGACGCCGTGGCCTTGGACTGGAAATGGCTTTTTATCTATCCTGAATATGGCGTAGCAGCAGTTAATGAGCTCTATGCACCTGTTAATAGGCAGGTGTTTCTACAGCTTTCTTCCCAAAATGCGATTAATGCCTTCTGGGTGCCTAAATTAGGTACAGTATTGTATGCAATGCCGCAAATGAACTCAAAATTGCATTTGATTGCAAAACAGGAAGGTTTGTTTCCAGGACTTTCAGCGAATTTTAGTGGCGATGCCTTTGCGAATATGCATTTTTTATGGCATTCTGTTAAAGAATTAGAGTTTAAAAATTGGATAGACAAGCTAAAGCAATCTGGCGCCCCATTAAGTCGAGAAGATTATATGCAATTGGCCAAAGCGCCTGATGCAGAAGATGTCGCGGCAAAGCAAAAAGATAGTGCTATTCGTTATTATGCAAAGTTAGATAATGAGCTTTACTATCGCATTGTTAACGGTTGCGTAGCGCAAGGCAAAGAGTGTAACGAAAGGCTGATGTGGCGCGATGCAGCAAGCTCGCTCTGGGGCCAATTATGCTCTGTTTTTAATGCTGATTATGTAGAAAAATAATATGTATTTTAAAAAAAATAAACAACAGCTGTTTAACACGCAATCCATAAGGGTGGGCTAAAATGTTTGGAAGACTTACAGATGTAAATGATAAATATGCGCAGCCATTTTATGCATTAATGCATGTACCGATTGTATTATACACCTGCATAGCAATTGCTGTGGTAGGTGCTAGTGTAGTGGCAGGTGTTGTTTTGTTGGGATGGTGGAAGCCATTATGGAAAAATTGGATAACTACAGTTGATCATAAGCGTATTGGCGTGATGTATATCATACTAGCCATAGTAATGCTGGTGCGTGGTTTTGCAGATGCTTTAATGATGCGTACACACCAAGCCTTGGCGTTGGGTAGTGAGACGGCTGGGTATTTGCCACCAGACCATTTTAATCAAATTTTTACAGCGCACGGAACCATAATGATATTTTTTATGGCAACACCTTTGTTGTTTGGTATATTCAATTATATAATTCCTTTGCAAATTGGTGCCCGCGATGTGGCTTTTCCTTTTGCAAATAATCTCGGTTTTTGGATAACTTTTTCTGGTGCTGTGCTTATCAATATTTCATTGGCTATTGGTAATTTTGCGCGCGTTGGTTGGTTAGCTTATCCCCCATTGTCTGACTTGGCGGGTAGCCCTGATACAGGTGTAGATTATTATATATGGTCGCTGCAGCTTTCTGGTATTGCTACTACTATGGGGGCCGTTAATTTTATTGCTACTATTATTAAAATGCGCGCTCCAGGCATGAGCATGTTTAAAATGCCAGTTTTTTGTTGGACAGCTTTTGTTGCTAATATTTTAATTTTAATAATATATCCAGTGCTTACTGTAGCGTTGGCTTTGCTGGGTGCTGACAGATATTTAGGTTTTAACTTTTTTACTACAACTGGGGGCGCTAACCCTATGGTCTGGGTTAATTATGCATGGATTTTTGGTCATCCGGAAGTTTATGTTTTGGTTGTTCCTGCTTTTGGTATGATCTCAGAAATCGTTCCAGTATTTTCAGCGAAGCGTTTGTTTGGCTATACATCTATGGTTTGGGCTGTGTTGGTAATTTTGTTGCTGTCACTAATAGTTTGGGGCCATCATTTCTTTACTATGGGCGGCGGTGAAATAGTAAATACTTTTTTTGGCGTAGCCACTATGGTAATAGCTGTGCCAACTGGTGTGAAAGTTTTTAATTGGTTATTTACCATATATAAAGGTCGTATTAGGCTGGAGCCGCCAATGCTTTGGGCTCTTGGCATGATGTTTACATTCATAGGCGGCGGTCTCACTGGGGTATTGCTGTCTATTGTTCCGGCCGATTGGCAGTTTCATAACTCCTTATTCCTTGTAGCGCATTTTCACCATACAATAATTGGTGGTGCTGTTTTTGCTTATTTTGGTGGTTTGGCATATTGGTTTCCAAAAGTATTTGGCAAAACGCCTAACCGCGCTTTAGGCATAGCTTCGTTTTGGTGTTGGTTTATTGGTTTTTATGTAGCCTTTATGCCAGTATATATGTTGGGGCTAATGGGGGCTACTCGTCGCTTGCAGCATTATACCGATCCTAGTTGGCAGCCATATTTTATTGTTGCCGCTATTGGGGCAGGTATAATCTTAATCGGTATATTATGTTTTGTTCTGCAGATATTAGAAGTGGTTTGGTATGGCATAAAACATAAGGGTAACTTGCCGATAATGGAAAATGATCCTTGGCGCGATTCCCGTACTTTGGAATGGTCGATTTCTTCGCCGCCTCCAGCCTATAATTTTGCGGTAATTCCACAAGTTATGGATGAAGATGCTTATTGGGTAATGAAGCGTTGCGGTGTAAAGCGCCAAATCAGTGGCTTTAGCGATATACATATGCCGGCCAATAGCGGTGCTGGATTTGTTGCTGGTTTAATATTATTAGCGCTTGGTTTTGCTTTAGTTTGGCATATATGGTGGCTTGCTATATTGTGTTTGCTTGGCTTTATTGCGACTATAGCTGCTCATTCTATTTATGGTAATCATGACGGTTATTATATACCAGCAGAAGAGGTGCAAAAAACAGAAGATGAATTTACTTCTGTACTTCAAGCAAAAGGAGTAGAGGCATGAGTAGCTTGGTAGAAAAAGAAGAGCACCACCACGAGCACGATGATTCTATAATGCTATTTGGGTTCTGGGTGTATATTTTATCCGACCTTATTTTGTTTGCCACTCTGTTTGCTAATTTTGCTGTATTTGCTTCGGCATATTATGGTGGACCGCATGGCAATAGCATAATAGAAGGCGAAAAGCTCTTTGATTTAAAATTTGTTATGGCTGAAACTTTTTTATTATTATTTTCTTCTATAACTTATGGTTTTGCTATGGTTAGTGCAAAGCAGGAAATGTTAAATAAGGTAAAATTATGGCTTGGCATAACTTTTGTTCTTGGCGCTTCTTTTATAGCTATGGAACTTTATGAGTTTCATCATTTATACAAAATCTTGCATGACCCAATATTAAATCAGTCGCATTTGATATCTGCCTATTTTTCTGCTTTTTTTATGTTAGTGGGCACGCATGGGCTGCACGTAACTACAGGTTTAATTTGGATAGCCCTAATGTTTTTTCAATTAGGCCATGTGGGGCTAAATCACCATAATAAAACGCGGCTGGCTTGCCTGTCTATCTTCTGGCATTTCCTAGATATTATTTGGATTGGTGTGTTTACAGCTGTTTATTTATTGGGAGTGCTGTAATGAATAAGC
Source organism: Bartonella sp. TP (assembly GCF_030406085.1). Taxonomy (NCBI): domain Bacteria; kingdom Pseudomonadati; phylum Pseudomonadota; class Alphaproteobacteria; order Hyphomicrobiales; family Bartonellaceae; genus Bartonella; species Bartonella sp. TP. The sequence continues at coordinate 450,001 of NZ_CP129002.1, read as the reverse complement.
AAAAAACAGAACATGGTGTAACTATATCCGGTTATTTACTGGGATTTATATTAGCGGTGCTATTAACACTGCTGTCCTTTATTCCGGTATTAAAGGATTTGTTTCATCAATGGACAGCAAGTAGTAAAATAATGTATTTGTTAGGCTTAGCAATAATACAAATGTTAGTACAGGTTTTTTATTTTTTGCATTTAAATGAAGGTCCAGACGCTAAATGGAACCTGGGTACTTTTGGTTTTGGCGTAGTTTGTGTTACGATAATTATAGGCGGTACTTGGTGGGCTATACAGCATTTAAATTATAATATGATGGGTGGCTCTGGTAGAATTGTAACGCCGCCAGTAATTAATAACATGGTAACGAATACACCGCATCAAGTAATAATTGAAAACAAAACTACAACAATTCAAACCCAGCAGCCAGCGGTGCCAGCTACAAAAATAGAAAAAATAACGGTTACCACTACCACCACGAATAATGGCCCTGCAGCTGGCCGATGAATTCTCTGTAGCGCTATAATATATAGCGCGAGAGGTCTGAGTTTTGTGCTATGGCGGTTACTTTTTCATTTACATAATCTGCTGTTATGGTGACTTTTTTACCTGCTTCTTCACAAGCCGTAAAAGATAATTCTTCTAGTACCCGTTCTAAAACCGTATGCAGCCGACGTGCGCCGATATTTTCTACATTTGCATTTAGTGATACAGCTAAATCGGCAATTGCATCTATAGCATCTGGGGCAAATTCTAATTCTAAATTTTCTGTTGCCAATAGTGCTATATATTGCTTTATAAGACTGGCTTCCGTTTGGGTAAGAATACTGCGAAAATCTTCGCGCGAAAGGTCCTGTAGCGATACTCTAATTGGTAGCCTACCTTGCAATTCTGGTAATAAATCACTTGGTTTTGCGACATGAAAAGCGCCAGAAGTTATAAATAAAATATGGTCGGTTTTAATCTGTCCATATTTTGTGGCTACAGTGGTGCCTTCAACTAATGGCAATAAATCTCTCTGTACACCTTCGCGGGATACTCCAGCAGAGCGCCCGCTGGCGATGCTAGCTATTTTATCTATTTCGTCTATAAATACTATGCCGTCATTTTGTGCTACGGCTAGCGCTTCTTGTATAATTTTTTCATTGTCTATTAGGTTATCTGCTTCAGCTTCAATTAGCGGTTTAAAGGCGTCTTTGATCAGCATTTTACGTTTTTTTTTGTTCTTTTGCCCCATTTTTTCTAGCAAGTCACCTAAATTCATAATTCCAACTTGCGCTCCTGGCATGCCAGGTATGCTGAAATTAGTGTTTGCCGCGTTTGTTTGCGGTAGGCCTATTTCTATCTCTGTGTCATCAAGATCGCCATTATATAGCATTTGTTCGAGCTCTGCTCGGCCATCATAAGTGCTCTTTAAGGTTAAGATGTCTAAAATTTTATTATAGGCATTTTTACGTGCTTTTGCTTGTACTTCACTCCGGCGCTTTGCTCGCACTAGATTTACAGCAACTTCTGCCAGGTCACGAATAATTTGCTCTACATCGCGACCTACATAACCAATTTCAGTAAATTTTGTTGCTTCTACCTTAACAAAAGGTGCAGAGGCTAGCTTTGCCAACCGGCGAGCAATTTCTGTTTTGCCAACACCAGTGGGTCCAATCATTAAAATATTTTTCGGCATTATCTCTTCGCGTAGGGCGCCTTGGATTTTGCTGCGGCGCCAACGATTACGCAGGGCTATAGCTACAGCGCGTTTTGCGTCTTTTTGTCCAATAATATATCTGTCTAATTCATTAACGATTTCTTGTGGAGTAAAATTTTTTGACATAAATAATTCCTATTCACCCAGTGCTTCAATAACTAAATTGTTATTGGTATAAACACATATTTCTGCTGCTACAGCCATGGCTTTTAACGCTATTTCGCGTGCCGATAAAGCGCTATCGGTCAATGCTTTTGCTGCTGCTAGTGCATAATTGCCGCCAGAGCCTATTGCTATGGCATTGCCGTTTGGTGCTATAACGTCACCAACACCAGTAAGAGCCAAGAGCTCATCTTTGTCGGCCACTAATAACATAGCTTCTAGTCGGCGTAGATAGCGGTCAGAGCGCCAATCTTTGGCTAGCTCTACGCAAGCGCGTTTTAATTGATTTGGATAACGCTCTAGTTTCACCTCTAGGCGCTCGAGTAGAGTAAAGGCGTCTGCAGTAGCACCAGCAAATCCGGCCAATATGTCGGCGTTTTTACCTATTCTACGCACTTTTTGTGCGTTGTCTTTCATAATAGTGGCGCCAAGTGAAACTTGGCCATCGCCTGCCATTACAGTCTTTCCGTCTTTACGTACAGCAATTATTGTGGTGCCATATATAGTGTTGGCGTTATGATGTAGCACCGGCCCCGCGCTCCTTTTACAAATTTATTAAGAAATTACTAATTATATATGTAATAATGTTAATGTTCAAACACAACTTTATCTTTTAAGATAATAAAATATAACTTATATAGAAAGCATATATTTAGCAAAATGGAACATAATTTGGCACATAAAGGCTTATCCCTGGGCGGTTACCTGCCATATCAAACTTTTAGCGCTGAGCTTTGGGCGGGGTTTCGTGGGGCTGCTTTTGTACCGCTTACTAGTGATGAAATAGAAGCTGTTAGATCGATAGGCGACCCGATAGATCTAAAAGAAGTGGAGCGCATATATTTATCGCTTGTAAAATTATTGGCTATAAATATAGAAAATTTTGAAGCTTTGGGCAAAAAACAATGCGAATTTTTTCATGGAAGCTTACCAGCAAAACAACCTTTTATCATTGGCATAGCGGGGTCTGTAGCTGTAGGTAAATCGACTATGGCAAGAATGCTAAAAATTTTACTGCAGCGATTGCAGCCACGATTTACGGTAAGTCTTGTTACTACAGATGGTTTTTTATACCCAAATGCTGTCTTGGCCGCACGTAATAAGATGCAACGCAAGGGTTTTCCAGATTCTTATGACACGGCTGCCCTGTTAAAATTTTTAGCTAAGATTAAGGCGGGGGAGAGGAATGTAGCAGCTCCCTTATATTCGCATTTTACCTATGATGTATTGCCAGATCAAAAAGCGATTATAGATCGGCCAGATATCTTAATCGTAGAAGGTATAAATGTTTTGCAAGTTTATGATCTGGCTGAAAATAAGCCGATAAAGCCTTTTGTATCCGACTTTTTTGACTTTTCTATTTATATAGATGCCAAAATAGCAAATATTGAGCAATGGTATATCAAGCGCTTTATGCAGCTGCGTGCTACTTCTTTTAATAAAGAAGGCGCATATTTTCAAAAATATGTTAATATCAGTGAAGAAGAGGCGCGTGCAAAAGCAAAAGCGATATGGAAAGAGATTAATCTAAAAAATCTACGCGAAAATATAGCCCCAACTAAAACAAGAGCAAAATTGATTTTGTGTAAGGGCGATAATCATCTAGTTGAAGAAGTTAAATTGCGCAAAATTTAAGGGATGGAATAATGCAAATATTTATCAAGCAAAATGCCGAGGCGCTAAAGCAAGCAATACCGATATATTTTGTGGATGAAACTACCGATATCGCAAAATTACTCTCGCCTTTTGAATATAAGCAAATAGCTATAAATAAGTCTACTTTAACTGTGGGCCAATGGCGGCTAGTCTTTAATGAAAAATCTGAGCTTTCATCTGTATTATTTGCTATGGGTAATGACCCTTTTTCTTGCGCTATTCTTGCGCAGCATTTGCCAAAAAATATCTATTATTTTGCAAATCTAGAGCAAGAGCAGTCGCTCTGTTATCTTGGATTTGCGCTTGGGTTTTATCGATTTGATAAATATAAGACGCAAAAAAAAGAAGCGTTGCCTCAAGGCCAGCTTATGGTGGTCGAGCCAATGGAAATAACGCAGACCGAGCAGCTATATGAGGCAATAAGCTGGGCTCGTGATTTGATTAATGAGCCGACTAATCATAAATCTACCCAAAGCTTTGCAACCATTGTTCAAAATTTTGCGGCGCGATATCAGGCGCAAATTAAGATAGTAAGAGGCCAAGAGCTGCAGAGTGAATTTCCGCTAGTTCATGCAGTTGGCCGTGCGGCAAGCGAAAACGCACCTATATTGATAGATTTAAGCTGGGGGTTGGATAAATCGGCCCCTATGGTAGCTTTGGTGGGCAAGGGCGTATGTTTTGATAGCGGTGGTTTAGATATAAAATCTGCGTCAAATATGCTCTTGATGAAGAAGGATATGGGCGGTGCGGCAACTATATTGGCCTTAGCCAAGCTTATTATCGAGATGAATTTAAATATTCGCTTACGTGTTGTGCTGCCTATGGTAGAAAATGCCATATCTGGTAATTCTTTTCGCCCAGGCGATGTTTTGCAAAGCAGGGCGGGGTTGAATATAGAAATTGGCAATACGGACGCTGAGGGACGTTTGATTTTGGCCGATGCCTTGGCATATATAGATGAAGAGCGGCCGGATTTATTAATAGATATGGCGACTTTAACTGGTGCTGCTCGGGTAGCTTTGGGGCCCAAAATACCACCATTTTTTACCGATGATGAAGCTTTGGCTGCGGATCTGGCAAATTTGAGTAAACAGCTAAAAGACCCTATGTGGCGCTTGCCATTGGCTAATTTATATGAAAATGGCTTGAGCTCTAAAGTCGCGGATATGAATAATATTTCTATGGATGGGTTCGCAGGCAGTATAATAGCTGCTTTGTTTCTTAAGAAATTCGTTAAAAATGCAAAAGCTTGGGTGCATTTTGATATTTATGGTTGGAATTTAACTCAAATGGCATCTTGTCCGGTTGGCGGCGAAGCGCAGTGTGTAAGAGTGCTATATGCTTTGTTATTACAGCGTTATGGTAAGAATTAGGGGGGGATATTATGATTACTATATTTGGTCGAATTACGCTATTTATTTTTATTTCGATAGAGGTACTATTACCAGTGCTTGGCCATACAGAACCGTTACCGCTACCACGCTTTACTAGCGTTAGAAGCGCCAGAATGAATTCTCGTATTGGGCCGGGTTTCGACTATGCCATTGCATGGAATTATAGTCGCAAAAATTTACCAGTAGAAATTATAGAGGAATATGGGCAATGGCGTAGAATTAAGGATATAGATGGGGATATTAGTTGGGTGTATCAGGCGCTTTTGGGCGGACCGCGTACTGCCATAGTGCGTCCGGTGAGTTCTGAAATAGGACTTTTTGTGCCGTTATATGCCAGTAAAGCAAAAACTAGCTATATAATCTCAAAAATACAAAAAGGTGCAGTAGCCACATTAAAATCATGCGATACGAAATGGTGCTATGTAAATTTCCCACAGGTTAGCGGCTATGTAGAGCAAGCTTGTCTTTGGGGTGTATATAATAATGAATTGTTGCATTAGCGGCTAGATAGTATATTCGCTACTAGTTTGTTATTGAAAAAATAAATAATCTAGCTATTATAGAGCTACTATTAAATTATAATGGAGAAATGATGACCATACAAAAGTCTAGCTATAGTTTCGAAGAGCTGTTAAGCTGTGCCAGGGGTGAAATGTTTGGCCCGGGCAACGCGCAGCTGCCAGCCCCGCCTATGCTAATGGTTAGCCGTATTCATGATATACGAATTGACGGAGGCGAGCACGGCAAAGGTATGATCCGAGCTAGCTTTGATATTAACCCTGAAGCTTGGTTTTTCAAATGCCATTTTTTGGGTGACCCAGTTATGCCTGGTTGCTTAGGCTTAGATGCGCTGTGGCAGCTAACAGGTTTCTATTTGGGCTGGCTTGGAGAAAGCGGCAAAGGCCGGGCGATCTCTACAGGAGAGGTAAAATTTACAGGCATGGTAACTCCGGCTACAAAGCTGGTAGAGTATGAGATTGACTTTAAGCGAGTTATGCGCGGTAAATTGGTGTTGGGCGTAGCAGACGGCATTGTAAAAGCGGATGGAGAGGTAATTTATAGAGCAAAAGATTTACGTGTGGCTTTGTTCCAGAATGCGTAATAGATAAGGAGAGTCATATGCGCCGTGTAGTTATCACAGGAATGGGGATTGTTTCGCCATTGGGCAATGATAGTCAAGAAGTTACAGCTAGTTTATATGAGGCAAAATCTGGTATAAGCTTTGCTCAAGAATACAAAGACATGGGCTTTCGCTCCCAAGTCTACGCTATGCCAAATATTGATATAGATGCATTGGTGGATAGAAGAGCTATGCGTTTTCATGGCCGTGGTACTGCTTGGAATCATATAGCTTTTGACCGTGCTATTCAAGACGCTCAGTTAGAGCCAGACGAAGTATCGAACGATCGTACAGGTGTTATTATGGGTTCTGGTGGTAGCTCTACCCGAACTATATTTGAAAGCGCTTTGCTTGCGCAAAGCAAGACGCCAAAACGTATTGGCCCCTTTGCGGTGCCAAAGGCCATGAGCTCTACGGCTTCAGCAACTATGGCAACTTTTTTTAAAATAAAAGGGGTGAATTATTCTATATCTTCTGCTTGTGCAACTTCCAATCATTGTATAGGCAATGCTTATGAAATGATTCAATATGGCAAGCAAGACCGCATGTTTGCTGGAGGGTGTGAAGATTTAGATTGGACGCTGTCTGCTTTATTTGACGCTATGGGAGCGATGTCGAGTAAATATAATGATACGCCGCAAATCGCCTCTCGGGCTTATGATGCAGATCGCGATGGGTTTGTAATAGCTGGTGGTGCTGGTGTTTTAGTGCTAGAAGAATTTGAGCTGGCCAAAGCTAGGGGTGCTAAGATTTATGCTGAAATAATAGGCTATGGTGCAACGTCAGACGGGCACGATATGGTAGCACCTTCTGGTGAAGGAGCGGAGCGCTGCATGCGTTTGGCCTTAGCACAGGTTAAAGAAAAAGTGGATTATATTAATCCGCATGCAACTTCAACACCTGTGGGGGATCCGCCAGAAATAGATGCAATTAGGCGTATATTTGGGGATAAATCTGCCGGGTGCCCACTTATTTCTGCTACTAAATCGCTAAGCGGCCATGCGCTTGGAGCGGCGGGGGTGCATGAGGCGATCTATAGTTTATTAATGATGCAAAATAACTTTATATGTAAAAGCGCACATATTAGTAATTTAGGGTCAGAGTTTGTTGATATGCCGATTGTGCAAGAGCGTTTAGATAATCAAGCGTTGAATATAATATTATCGAATACTTTTGGGTTTGGCGGTACGAATGCTAGTTTGGTATTCAAAAATTGTCAATAAAATTAGCTTAAGAATAGGGTGAGGCAGGCGAAATATGACAGCTTTAATGGCCGGTAAATGTGGCTTGATTCTAGGGGTGGCAAACGATCATTCGATTGCTTGGGGCATAGCGCAGGCTTTGGCTTCTGAGGGAGCGCAGCTGGCCTTTACTTATCAAAGTGAAGCTTTTGCCAAAAGAGTGGGGCCGCTAGCACAAAGTGTGGGCGCTGACTTGGTTTTAAAATGTGATGTAGAAAGTGATGAAGATATAGAGGAGCTTTTTGCGGTAATAGAAAAAAAATGGGGCAAGTTAGATTTTGTCGTTCATGCAATAGGTTTTTCTGACAAGGCAGAATTGAAGGGGCGATATATAGACGCTACTACGAAAAGCAATTTTAGTCGTACTATGATTATTTCGGCTTATTCTTTTACACAAATCGCCCAAAAAGCAGCTAAATTAATGAAAGATGGCGGCAGTTTATTGACTCTTACCTACGGCGCCTCACGACAAGTAGTGCCAAACTATAATGTCATGGGCGTTGCTAAGGCCGCATTAGAAACTATGGTGCGCTATATAGCGGCTGACTTAGGGCCTGAAAATATAAGAGTTAATGCTATTTCTGCTGGGCCTATTCGTACTTTAGCTGGTAATGGCATTTCTTCTGCTCGGGCTATTTTTTCTTATCAAAAACGCACAAATCCTTTGCGTCGTACTGTTGATATAGAAGAAATAGGAAATTCCGCGCTATATTTGCTAAGCGACATGGCTTCGGGTGTTACTGGCGAAATCCATTATGTTGATTCTGGCTATAATATTATGTCAATGCCCACTATAGAAGAACTGAATCAGGCCGACGAATCGCAGAATTAGCAATAATAAAATTTGTTGTTTTTATTTTGTAGCGTATAATATTTTAAAGCCCCGGCGAATAGCTAAACATGTGAAACTTGTATAGTTTTGCTGCAATATTTTTTCATAGGGCAGGTGCTGATTTGCCACTATAAGTAATTTTCCCTTTGGTTTTGTATGTTTGGCAGCTTTTTGTATAAACGCCTGTCCTAAGGTTGCGTCAGCATGGCGTCCTTCATGAAAAGGCGGGTTGGAGATTATCAAATCGTAATTTTCATTTACTTCTTCTTGAACGAGGTCTAACCACTGAAAGTTAAACCCGATGTTGAGCTTTTGAGTTTTAATAGTTTCTTCTGCAGCCGCAAGGGCATTGTAGTCGGCCTCGTATAAAGTAATATTTTTAATGTTATTAGTTAATTTGGCCGTTGTTAGAGCTAGATAGCCCCAACCGGCGCCAAAATCTGCTATATTGCTTATAGTTTTAGAAAATATTAAAGTTGAGTGTTGTTTAATAACGTCGCTTAAAATCTGTGAGCCAATATCTACCTTGCCATGAGAAAACATGCCTGGCTGTGTTTTATAATCTGTTGCGACGGTAAGGGCCGAGCTATAAAACTGCTCAGCTTTAAATGGAGGTATAGGGCTATTTTTTATTATAAAGCTTATATGGTGTCGTTTAGCGTATTTAGCTATTATGGTAAAATGTTGCTTTACCCATCTATGCATAGATTCAGCGCCCAACTCTTTTGGACCAGTGATTATTATGGTACCTTCAGCTTGTACCTTTTTTAGCAGATATAAAAAGCTATTTTTATCAAAAGCTTTATGCTTGCTTAAAGCTAATAACCCAGATTCAAATTTTCTTGAATTAATTGCCTGTGAGCTAGCATAGGTTTCGATATTTTGCGAAAGTAAATTCAGATAGCTGGGGCGCCATGCTTGTATGCAGCAAAGAAGGGGGCGTAGCGGTAGCTCCGCTCCCTTTAATCCTAAGGCTAAGATTCTGCTTTGCTTGTTGATTAACTCTGAATATTGCGGCACATGGTCTAAATATAGGCTCATGTGGCGAAATTATTATTCGTTGTCTTTTCTACGTGGGCGCCTTTTTTGTGGTCTATCTTTTCTATTGTCTTCGTCTCTTTCACTACCAGCTTGGCTAAGTTCCATGCCAGTAATTTGGTCTACTACTTTCATCGACAAACGAATTTTACCACGATCGTCAAAACCTATAAGTTTTACCCAAACCTTGTCGCCTTCTTTGACTATGTCTGTGGTTTTTTCAACCCGATCGTTTGCCAATTGGGAAATATGGACCAAACCATCTTTATTGCCAAAGAAATTTACAAAAGCACCAAAATCAGCCGTTTTTACTACCGTGCCTTGGTAAAGCATGCCAGTTTCTGGTTCGGCAACTATAGAGTGGATCCACTCACGTGCTGCAGCAATAGTTTTTGCATCTGGAGCTGCTATTTTTACTGTACCGTCATCTTCGATATTTATCTTGGCGCCTGTTTGTTCTACGATTTCACGTATTACTTTACCGCCTGTACCTATAACATCACGAATTTTGTCTGTTGGTATTTGCATAGTTTCAATGCGGGGAGCAAATTCGCCCAATTCTTGTCTAGCATTAGTGATAGTTTTGCCCATTTCGCCTAGTATATGGAAGCGTGCAGCTTTTGCTTGCTCTAATGCTTGTTGCATTATTTCTTTGGTAATACCGTCAATTTTAATGTCCATTTGCAGTGAGGTTATACCCTTTTCTGTTCCTGCTACTTTAAAATCCATATCGCCTAGATGATCCTCATCGCCTAAAATATCCGATAATACAGCAAATTTGTCACCTTCTTTTATTAGCCCCATTGCAATACCTGCTACCGGGCTTTTTAATGGTACTCCTGCATCCATTAGCGCTAAGGAAGTACCGCATACAGTTGCCATAGAGGAAGAGCCGTTTGATTCTGTAATTTCAGAAACAGCACGTATGGTATAAGGAAATTCATCACGTGCTGGTAGTACTGGATGTATGGCCCGCCAAGCTAATTTGCCATGGCCAATCTCCCGCCTTCCAGGAGAGCCTATGCGTCCAGTTTCTCCAACAGAGAATGGTGGAAAATTATAATGCAACATAAAGGTTTCTTTATGTAATCCTGTGAGATTATCAATATATTGCTCGTCTTCTGTGGTGCCTAAAGTTGCTACAACAAGGGCCTGTGTTTCACCACGTGTGAACAAAGCTGAGCCGTGTGTACGCGGCAAAATGCCGATCTGCGTATCAATGTTACGTATATCTGTTAGGCTACGTCCGTCTATACGAATTTCTTTTTCTAAAATATTGCTGCGTACTATAGAGGCTTGGAGTTTTTTGAAAGCATCATTGAAATTTTCTGTGCTATACAGACCTTCCTCTATATCTGCCTTGCAATTTTCCATAAGTGCTTCTTTGGCTGTATCTATAGCAAGATAGCGCTGCTGCTTATCAGTTATTTTATACGCTTGTGTTAGCTCGGCTGTAGCGATTTTGGCAATTTTGTCTTTTAATTCTTTATACTCTTTTAGTTGAAAATCGCGGGGATCCTTAGCCGCTTTTTCAGCTAATTCTATAATCGCATTTATAACTGGTTGAAACTGCTCATGGCCAAACATTACTGCACCCAGCATTGTCGCTTCATCTAGCTCTTGCGCTTCCGATTCTACCATTAATACGGCTTCACTTGTTCCTGCTACTACGAGGTCAAGCATAGAGTTTTCTAATTGGCTGATAGTTGGATTTAGCACATATTTATTATTAATATAACCTACGCGGGCACCGCCAACAACCCCGATAAAGGGTACGCCAGAAATAATTAAAGCCGCAGAAGAAGCGATTATAGATAAAATATCTGGGTTAGTTTCACCGTCATGCTGTAAAACAGTAGCGATTATTTGCGTATCGTTTTTATAGCCCTCTGGAAAAAGTGGACGAATAGGGCGATCTATTAAACGTGAAACCAAAGTTTCATTTTCGCTTGGTCTACCTTCTCGTTTAAAATAGCCACCCGGTATTCTACCTGCTGAATAGGTTTTTTCTTGGTAATTTACGGTTAGCGGAAAGAAGCTCTGTCCTGTTACTGCCTCGCGTGCTGAGACTACTGTAGCTAATACTTTTGTTTCGCCATAAGTGGCCAAGATCGCGCCGTCTGCTTGGCGTGCTATTGTGCCAGTTTCCAAGGTAAGCTTTTGCCCGCCCCAGTCTAGCTCTACTTTGTGTGTGTTAAACATAATTGTTCCTCAATTTTGTATAATGAGCAAGACAATTAATTACTTTTTCTTAAATAATTAACAATCCTGCTTCATTATTGATTCCTGTCGTTAATGAATTGAAGGCGGGCTATAAATTCCCGCCTTTTAAGCTTATGGTTTATCAGTTTTAGCGACGTAGACTTAATTTTTGTATTATGTCTTGGTAGCGTGCTTTGTGTGAATTTTTTAGATAGTCTAGTAATCTACGGCGTTGTGAAACTAATTTTAATAAGCCACGGCGCGAGTGATTATCTTTTTTGTGAGTTTTAAAATGTTCGGTTAGATTATTAATCCGGTGCGATAAGATCGCGATTTGTATCTCTGCTGAACCAGTGTCATTCTGGCCTCTAGCAAATTCTTTGATTATTTCTTGTTTTTTTTCTAATGTAATCGACATCTGTATATTCCTTTTAGATAAATTACCAAATGCCAGGATGTCGCCCAGCATAGGTTTTATAGTAAATTGTGATTATAGCAGAAAAAAAATAAAATACTAGCGATATGTTTAGCTTTTAAAAACTCGCTTTGGGCAAAAAATATTACTTTCTATATTGCCTATTGAAAGTAATTGGTTCTGATAAATTAGACACGCAGTGGGTTTTATCATTTGCGTTACATGGGGTAAAATAATTTTTTGCCCTTGTTTAACTGCTTCTGCTTGCTCTTGGCTTATTTCGTATCGGCTATAAGCTGTTAATAATGCTGTATTATTTATTAAGCAGCTATCTGGCTGTGCTAGCAAGCTAAGCTCTGATAATTCTATCATGCTATTTTCATCAAATGGTTGCACTTTTGTGCGGCGCAATTTAGAAATATAGCCGTAACAATTAAGCGCTCGGCCTATATCGCGGCCTAAGGAGCGAATATACGTTCCCTTGCCGCAAATTATACTAAAATTAGACTTATTATTATCTGCATCATGTGAGATCAGCTTGATTTCTTCAATCATAACTTTGCGGGCTGCGATATCGACAGTTTTACCCCGGCGCGCCAAGTCATATGCTCGTTGTCCATTGCATTTTATTGCAGAAAATTGTGGAGGTGTCTGTAAAATTTCACCAATATAAGCAGGCAATATAGATAAAATTTCGTTTTCTTTTGGCTTTTTGTCTGTGCTATTAATAACTGCGCCTTCTAAATCGTCCGTATTGCGCTCTTCGCCCCAGCTTATTTGAAAGCTATAATATTTTTTATCTGCCATGATATATGGAATAAGCTTTGTAGCTTCGCCTAGTGCTATTGGTAACATTCCGGTTGCTAGTGGGTCTAATGTGCCTGCATGGCCTGCCTTGGCAGCTTGTAGCAAATATTTTACTTTTGCAACTGCTTGGCTAGAGCTCATGCCATATGGTTTATCTAGGTTAATCCAACCCGTTATTTGGCGCGATTTTTTTTGCATTATTATTCAGAATCGCGTCTAACAACATCTGAATTTAAAAGCTTGTCAATCTTACTAAAATTGTCAAAGCTAGTGTCATAACGAAAGCGCAAATCAGGTATATATTTCATATGCCGTAATTCTTTAGAGCAGCTGCCTTTTATGTAGCGGGCATGGCGATTTAGTGCCGCTTGTATTGGCTGCGGATCTGACTCGCCAAAAACGGTAAAATAACAGGTAGCAATTTTTAAGTCTGGGCTCATGCGTACTTCGCTTAAAGTTATAAACTTATTCTCAAGTGCTAGGTCAACGATTTTATGCCGCAGTAAGAATTCAGCTAAAATATGTTTTATTTTTTCTCCCACCCTAAGCTGGCGGGGAGAAAGCTCTGTCTTACCCATATAGTAACTCGCTATAGACTACGTGAGATATGTTCAAGCCTGAAAGCTTCTATGACATCGCCAGTGCGTATATCATCGTAATTTTCAAAGGCCATACCGCATTCTTGGCCGCTAAAAACTTCTGAGACTTCATCTTTAAATCGCTTTAGCGTTTTTAGTTTGCCTTCGTGTATTACTACATTATCGCGAATTAGTCTGACAAAAGCGCCTTTTTCTATTTTGCCTTCTGTGACACGACAGCCGGCAACTTTACCAATTTTGCTAATATAGAAAGTTTCAAGAATTTCTGCATTACCAAGGAAAGTTTCACGGCGCTCAGGCGATAGCATTCCAGACATTGCTGCTTTGATATCATCTACTAGATTATAAATGATATTGTAATAACGCAATTCAATGCCATGTTGTTTTGCTGTTTCGCGTGCTTGTGCATTTGCTCGGACATTAAAGCCAAGGATTACTGCAGCTGAAGCTTCTGCTAATAATACATCGCTTTGTGTTATTGCCCCCACACCGGAATGAATTATACGCGCTCTAACTTCGTTGTTACCTAATTTTTCCAAAGCTGTAATAATAGCTTCTATAGAGCCTTGTACATCGCCTTTTATTAATAAGGCAAATTCTTTTAGATCGGTTGTTTGTAATTGATTCATCATTTGCTCTAGTGAACCGCGCATGCCAGCTTGTTTTGCCACCATTTTTTCGCGCGAGATACGTCGACGATATTCGGCAATTTCCCGGGCTTGCGATTCATTGCCTACTACGGCAAATTTATCACCAGCCTGAGGAGTGTTTTGCATGCCAAGTATTTCTACGGGTAGGGAAGGGGGTGCGCTACTTACATGCTTGCCTTGATCATTTATCAAAGCTCTCACCCTTCCCCATTCATCGCCAGCAACTATTATATCACCCAATTTTAAGGTACCTTTGCGTACCAACACAGTGGCTACTGCGCCTCTACCTCGGTCTAGCTCTGCTTCAATAACCAAGCCCTCTGCTGTGCGATCTTCTTCAGCTTGTAAATTTAATAGTTCAGCTTGTAATAAAATAGCGTCGAGCAGATTTGATAGGTTTTTGCCTGTTTTTGCCGAGACTTCAACATCTAAAGTTTCGCCGCCCATTGATTCGACAAAAACCCCATGCTGCAACAAAGCTGTACGTACTTTTTGGACGTCGGCGGCTGGTTTGTCGATTTTATTTATGGCCACTATTATTGGAACGCCAGCAGCTTTAGCATGGTTTATTGATTCAATTGTTTGCGGCATTACGCTGTCATCGGCCGCTACCACTAAGATTGCAATGTCTGTAGCTTGTGCACCGCGCGCGCGCATGGCGGTAAAGGCCGCGTGGCCTGGGGTGTCAATAAAAGTTATTTTTTGCCCATTATGTTGAATTTGATAGGCGCCAATATGTTGGGTTATGCCACCAGCTTCTTTTGCCGTTATATTGGTTTTGCGTATGGCATCTAGTAGAGAAGTTTTACCATGGTCTACATGGCCCATAATCGTTACAATTGGTGGGCGTGATTTCATGTTTTCTATGTTGTCTTCAACATCGAAAAAGCCCTCTTCTATATCAGATTCTGCTACACGCTTTACCGTATGTCCAAATTCTTCTGCAATTATCTGTGCGGTATCGGCGTCTACTACGTCTGCTGGTTTTAGCATTTGCCCTTGGCTCATCAAATATTTGATAACATCGACAGACCGCTCAGCCATACGTTGGGCTAATTCTTGCAGGCTGATGGTTTCTGGCAAGATAACTTCTCTAGAAATTTTTTCACGAACTTCTTGCGTTTGCGCTCTACGCATTTTTTCCTGCCGCCGGCGCATAGACGCAATGGAGCGGCTGCGCACTTCGCCTTCGTCATTATTTAAGGCATTGGTTAGCGTTAGTTTTCCGCGCCTACGCTCTGGTTCGCCTTTCGTTGGCCGCAATTCAGTTTTTGCCGGGACGCCATCGCGTTTCGTGGTTTTAGCATTATATTCTTCGTCTGGAGTAAATCTTTTATCTTTTTCTGCTGTACGAGCTTTAACATTAGCCTTTGCTGGCGGCTCTTCGATAATGGTAGGTGCTGGCTTATTATTAACTGGTCGAGTTTTTGCGACAGCAGCAACTTCTGTTGCTGGTGCTGCGGCTTGTTCCTCGGCTTGTTTTTTAAGCATAGCCGCACGCTCTGCTGCCAATTCTTTTTCGCGCAATAATCGCTCTTGGTCTGCTATTTTAGCATTTTCTAAAGCTTGTAATCTAGCTTCCATTTCTGAATTAGACAGCTTTTTATCAGCCATATCATTTCTGCTATTTGTGGAAGTTGGCGAGCTAGAGCGAGAAGCCACGCGTGGCTTTGGCTTAGTTTGAAAAGTTGTAAACGTAGCTTCGCCTGGGCGTGCAACTTTGCGGCGCTTGGTTTCTATAATGATTTCTTTGCGTCCTTTTACATTAAAGCTAGGTTTTGTCGTCAAAGAGTCAGATACATTGCGCTTTAAAGTAAGCGTTTTTTTGCCCGGTGTATTATCGCTATTATCAGTCATTTCTTCTCCGCTTCTTAGAGCTCTAAACTATTAATTATAAATCATTCACGATAAATATGCAATTTATCTATAGTGTTTAATATATTTTTTGCCATAGGGTGTTTTAGCACAGCGATGTGCACAGCATTACGCTCACCAAAGGCCGTACTTAATTCATTTTCGTTAAAAATAATGTATTGTTTGATCGTTGCTTTTTTTTCTGGACCCAGGGAATGTATGGCTTGAGTAATTTTATTTATGCCATCTTCCGCAGCATCAATTCTGTGCAATACCATAGCTACATTGTCGCTGCGTATGGCTTTGTCGCAGGCTAAACTGCCGCTAATTACTGCCCCTGCTTTTCTGCCTATGGCTAAATTGGCAAGGCTTTGTTTGCGCAATAAATGCTCTATTTGCTCTGCCATATCTTTTGGCACCGCTATTTGCAGCGCTTTATTTTGTGATTTAGCTATAAAAGAACGCGTTAGCATATTATTTGTCACCGCTTGGTTAACCAAGGTTTTTCTCGCCAGGGTATAAACCCCTCTGCCGGGTAATATTCGTTTTAAATCTGGAACAACGCTACCATTTGGCGCGAGCACAAAGCGCAACATTGCCTCTGCTTCATGCTCTTTCCTTGTTACTATGCATGTGCGTTTATTCATGGGAGCTTGGTGTGTTATGCTATTTCCTTGTGCTCTAGCTCTTCTTTGTCAACTGCTGTTCCGAGTTGTCTTTGCAGTTCTTCTTCGCTTATCCAACCAGCTTTTAATCGTGCGTGCAAAATCATTTCTTCTGCATTTTCGCGACTTATGTCAAAATTAGATAAAACCCCTTCGATATAAACATAGGCATCACCTTGTTTTTCTCGCCATCCGCATAAATCATCTACAGCATAGCCTGCAAAATCATCCACTGTTTTTATTCCATCTTCGGCTAATTTTAGTAGAATTTTGTTGGTAATATACGGTAACTCCTTGAGTTCTGGCTGTACATTTAGCTCTTGTAGACGTTGCTCATAGGCGGCATTTTGGGCCTTTAGATGTTCTAGGGCGCGGTCTTGTATTTCTTTTGCCGTATCTGTATCAAACCCTTCGATAGAAGCCAACTCTTTTAACTCGACATAGGCTAATTCTTCTATAGTAGAAAAGCCCTCTGATACCAGGACCTGCGCGACCATTTCATCTACATCGAGAGCCGCTATAAAGAGCTGACTATGTTTTTGGAATTCTTTTTGTCTATTTTCAGCCTCTTGCGCTTCGGTTAAGATATTTATGTCCCAGCCGCTAAGTTGTGAAGCTAGGCGCACATTCTGCCCACGCCTACCTATTGCCAAGCTTAGTTGCTCTTCGGGTACAACTATGTCTATTTTTTTACTAACTTCATCCATTACAACTTTGCTAACGGTAGCTGGCTGCAAGGCATTAACAATGAAATTTGCCTCATCTGGTGTCCAGGGAATAATATCTATTCTTTCGTTTTGTAATTCGGCTACCACGGCTTGTACGCGGCTACCGCGCATACCTACACATGCGCCAACTGGGTCTATCGAGGCGTCGCGCGAAACCACAGCCATTTTTGCTCTAGAACCAGGATCGCGGGCCACAGCTTTGATCTCTATGATGTTGTCATAAATTTCTGGCACTTCCATAGTGAATAGCTTGGCCAGAAATTGTGGGTGCGTACGTGATAAAAAGATTTGCGGCCCTTTTTGTTCTCGCCTTACATCATATACATAAGCGCGAACCCGGTCGCCATAGCGAAAGACTTCGTTTGGGATAATTTCAGTGCGGCGTAATATAGCTTCGCCACGACCTAAATCGACAATAACATTGTTATATTCTACACGCCTTACCGTGCCGGATACTACTGTGCCTATTTTGTCTTTAAATTCTTCATATTGTTTATCACGCTCTGCCTCGCGTACTTTTTGCACTATAACCTGCTTTGCAGATTGTGCTGCTATACGGCCAAAATCCATAGGGGGTAGGGGCTCTTCTATTATATCTCCTAGGGCTGCATTGTCTTTGCGCAAGCGAACTTCTGCCAGGGAGATCTGCGTAAAATAATTTTCTACATGGTCAACAGTTTCTAAAAGTCGAAACAGACTTATTTCACCTGTACGTGGATCTATTTCTGCTTTGATATTGCTGTCTAGCCCATAGCGTGACTTTGCTGCTTTTTGTATAGCATTTGCCATTGCATCTAGGACAATTTCACGATCTATAAGCTTTTCACGCGCTACGGCATCTGCTATTTGCAAAAGTTCGAGCTTGTTAGCATTGGTAGCCATGTTTCTCTCCTTAAATTAATGTATTTTCTGCTTATTTTGTTTCTTTAGCTTTTTATCATTCGCCAAAGTTTCCTTAATAAGCTTATCTGTTAAAATTAAACTCGCAGTTTTTAAATTGCTATATTCCAGTTGCATCAGCTCATCCTCGCCCTCTTGGCGCAGGCTAAGATATTCTGGCTCCACTGCCTCTATACAGCCTTTGAATTTAGATTTGCCATTTATTAGCTGTATGGTTTCTAGCTTCACAGCATCGCCAATATGTTTTTGAAAATCTGATTTGCGGACCAAAGGGCGGTCTATCCCAGGTGAAGAAATTTCTAAATTATAATCGCCTGTTATAATATTTTCTACTTCTATTATCGGAGAAAGTAAAAGATGCAGTTTTTCACAATCCGCAATGGTAAAGCTACCATCTGTTCGCTCTGCCATAATTTGCAAAGTTAGATTATTTAAATTGCTTAATTTAACGCGTACTAGTTGATAACCTATATTGCTTAAAACCGGGGTAATCAGCTCGGCTATCTGTGCTTCTGTGCCTTGCTCTTTTAGCAATCGATCTTCAATTTTTTGCGTAATTTGTTCTGGTTGTGGCATAAAAACCTTGGTGTTGATAATAATAAAGGGCAGGCCGCTAAGCCCACCCTTTAAAAATAAAGGAGTAAGAATTTATTTGTACATTATATCATTATTTTAGCAAAATTCAATAGTTTTTTTACTATTTTATATTTCGAAAAGTTAAATAGCTCGGACGGCGTCCCGCGCGCAGCGCTTTTTGTTCATAACGGGTGCTTGTCCAGTTGCTATAGGGTGTTTGCCAGTCACTTTTGGCGTTTGCTTGCCATTCTAATGCGCCGTTTTGTTGTGCTAATAATAACGTCCACTCAACATAATTGTCTATATCACTAGCAAAGCGAAAATGCCCACCTGGCTGCAAGATTCGAACCATTTGCTTTAGATTTTCTGCATTAACGAAGCGTCTTTTGTGATGCCGCAATTTTGGCCATGGATCTGGATAAAATAAATCTATGCCGCTAAGGGAATTGCTTGGCAAAGCTAATAATAACTTACTGGCATCTTCATCATATAGCAGAATATTGTTATAGAGTTCTTGATTTTGCTGCATGGCTTTTAGCATTTTTGCCATGCTATTAACAAAAGGCTCTACGCCAATAAAACCTGTATGGGGACGTTGTGTAGCATGATGCAATAAATGCTCGCCGCCGCCAAATCCAATTTCTAGATGTAGTTCGGTTAGCTGTGTACAGTTGATAAATAGTTTATATATTTGCTCTGTAGAGCTTAACGAAGCTAGTTTTATTTTTCTTTGGGGTAATAAAATATCAAATAGCTTTTTTTGTAGTTGGCTTAAGCTTTTGCCGCAACGTCGGCCAAAAAAACTACCTTGTTTTGTTACAATTTGGCTGGATTGCATGGTGATTATAGGAGCTTTTGTAATTTATCTATCAGGTCCGTTTTCTCCCACGAAAAATATCCATCTGGGGTAGCGGGGCGACCAAAATGTCCGTAAGCAGCGGTTTTGGCATAGATCGGCTTGTTAAGATCTAGATGCCGTCTTATTCCGCTTGGTGAAAGGTCAATTAGCTTTGGCAATATTGCGGCTATGTCCGACTCTTTTACTTTTCCGGTATTATGTAAATCTACATATATCGATAATGGCTTGGCTATGCCAATAGCGTAAGAAAGTTGAATAGTACATTTTTCGCTTAAATTAGCTGCAACGATATTTTTGGCTAAGTAGCGAGCAGCATAAGCGCCGGAGCGGTCAACTTTTGTGGTATCTTTGCCAGAAAAAGCGCCGCCACCATGTGGTGCTGCACCACCATAGGTGTCCACAATTATTTTGCGTCCGGTCAGTCCAGCGTCGCCAACCGGGCCGCCTATTAAGAATTTACCGGTTGGGTTAATATACCATTTGCAATCTTTAGCAATTTTTATTTCGCTTAAAGCTTTGAATATGTATGGTTCAATAGTTGTTCGTACTTTTGCCGAGTCCCAGTTGGGGTCTATATGCTGTGTGGAAACTACTATTGAAGAGACTTCATAGGGCTTGCCATTTTTATAATGCACCGTAATTTGACTTTTGGCATCTGGCCCTAGCAAAGCTGCCTCACCAATCTTATTATGGCGCGCGGTAGCTAGCTCTTCTAATATTTTATGGGCATAATAGATTGGAGCTGGCATAAAACTGCTAGTTTCATTACAAGCATAGCCAAACATAATACCTTGATCGCCCGCTCCTTCGGATAAAGCTACGTCGCTGGCTTGATCTACGCCTTGTGCTATGTCTGCTGATTGCTGATGCAATAATATTTCTATAGCCACATTTTGCCAGTGAAAATTTGGGTCTTGGTAGCCTATATCTTTTATAGCTTGCCGAACCACCTTTTCAAAAATAGAAACGTTAATAATAGGTTGCCCTACATTAGTTAATATATTCTGGCCGTTATTGTCCTTTAGTAAAAGGCTAGGAGGCAAGCGTACCTCGCCAGCTATTACTACTCTATTTGTGGTAACCAAAGTTTCACAGGCCAAACGAACTTGCCAGGGATCGCTACCAGTATTGATAGCTTCCCTATATACAAAATCTACAATTTCGTCTGATATTCTATCGCACAGTTTATCCGGATGCCCTTCGGACACAGATTCGCTTGTGAAATACCAAGATGGCTGCACAGTTTAGCCCTTATTAAGTTAACGTGATGGTAGCCGTTTTATGTAACTTAAACTTTTTAAAAAAGCAAGTTAATATTCGGTTTTAATCGCGGTTACTTTGGGGGTTACTTTATCTTCTTTTGGCTCACTAACCCGCTTGCTATATAGTTCGCTAGTCGCTTTTACTAAATCTAATATTTTTTTGCGTAGGCTAATGTCTTTTATCGAATCAAAGGAAGTTATTAACTGTGTACCTTCTAGGCTAGAGCAAAATTCTAGATATGGCTCTTCAAGCGGCACGCTGCCCTCTGCAAAGCCAGCTAAATTACTGGTTGCACTGCGCTCGGCAAAAAAGAAGGTAACATCTACATCCAAAACATCAGCTATGGATTTCAGGCGGCTTGCACCTACACGGTTTAGCCCCCTTTCATATTTTTGTATTTGTTGAAAGGTTACGCCAATTTGGTCGCCCAATTTTTCTTGGCTTAGTTGCAGCATATTACGCCGCATGCGAATTTTGCTACCAACATGTTTATCTATAGGGTTTGGTTTTTTGTCACTCATACTAAACTATCAATCTTACTTAAATTTACTATCTTTTACAAAACATCTACAAGCCTTTACAGCTTTGTAGATAGTCATTGTATAGCTGAAAATTATGTGAATGGCAAGCTAACTAAGAGTTTAGTAAAATAGCGCTAAACAGCCTAAGATTGCGGTAATCAGGAGAAATATTCTATTTTGCGTTAAGAAATTAAATTTATTTTTTTTTATTATAGAGTTATAATTGCCCCATATTGAAGCATATTGGGCTGGCAGGGGGCTATCTAAAACGCCAATTTTATTTAGATCTAATTTTTTTATGATCCGGCCATAGGGATCTATGATTGCCGATATGCCATTATTCGCCACCCTTATTAAGGGTAGGCGTTGCTCAACCGCGCGCAAGCGGCTTTGTTGAAAATGCTGAAAAGGACCGCTTGAACTACCATACCAAGCGTCATTGGTAATGTTTACTATAAAACTGGCTTGTGGTCCGCTATAGCGCATTTCATCTGGAAAAATAGCCTCGTAACAAATTAAAGGTAAATAAGTTTGTTGCTCTGTGAGTTTTACACTCTGGCGGTGTTGTCCTGCAGAATATCCGCTGAATAATTCGCTAAGACTAGGAAAGAGACGCTGTAATATTGTAGCATATGGTATGTATTCACCAAAAGGTACTAGATGAATCTTGTCTGAATAGGCTAGTTGTGCGTTTCGCTTATTTAGCAATATGGCGCTGTTATAGATTTGCTGATCTTGTTCGCGCGGGGTGCCTATAAGTAATTTTTGTTGCATTTGTAGGCTGCTTTGGATAAGTTTTAAAGCTTCGCGATGCTGTTCTAGAAAAAAATTTACTGCTGTTTCTGGCCAAATAATTAAATCTGGTATTGGGTCTGTAGTTATTTTTGTGCTGAGCTCTAGATGGGTGTAGAAATTTTTTATACTATAGCGGGGATTTAATTTATCTGATTGTTGAATAGATGGTTGGATAAGGCGAAGATTATAAGCTGGCTGAGCATAACTAGCGATAGTAGGAGCGTTTGCCAAACATAAATAGCCGTAAGCTATGTCTGTTAAAATTATTAGCAAAGCCGAGATAAGAATAAAAAATGGTCTGGGAGTTGCTTTTATTACTAGCACTGGGCAAGAATATATTAAAATACTTAAACTAGTCAGCCCAAAAATACCTAGAGGTGCCGCTATTTGCATTAATAGGGGCGAAAATGCTGCGCTGTATCCGATTAAATTCCAAGCAAATCCGCTAAATAGATGTGCCCGCAGCCATTCGCCAAGTCCTAAACTACAGGCAAAGGCTAGTGCTTGGTTGGTTAGGGTTGGCTTAAAAAAACTTGTAATGAAACTGGCCGCCCCCCAATATAAGCTTAAATAGATAAATAAGCTTGCGAGCGCTATTGCGCTTAATAATGTATAAATTGCATAATTTATAGTGTCGGCATAGAGAATTATAAAAGCATAAAAAATCCAATATAGGCTAAAGCTAAAATAGCCTAAACCGAACAGAAAACCCAAGGTAAAGATCGCTTGTCGTGGCCGCTGTAACTTAATGAAGTGATATTGCAGATAAATAAAACAGCTAAAGCTAAGAAAACAAATTGGTATAAAATTAAATGGAGCAAAACCAAAAGATAGCGCTGCTCCTAGTAGAAAGGCTGCTACATAACAAATTGGCATTAGGCAAGGGGTGGTTGTGCTTGGTTTGCGTCTTCTATAGCTTTAATTCGTACGCGTTTGATTCGCCGTTTATCTGCTTCGACTATGCGAAAGCGGTAGCCCGGTATAACCTCTACCGTTTGTCCACGCGGTGGAATATGGCCCAGCTTTGTTACAATCAACCCGCCTAATGTATCTACTTCATTTTCAAATGGGGCTGTAATAAATTTATCGCCCAATACTGCTTTGACCTCTTGTAGCTCGGCCCCGGCATCAGCTAAAAAGCTACCATTGGGCAATTTTACTATCAGGGCTGTATCTTCGTCATGCTCATCTTCGATTTCGCCGACAATAAGTTCTACAATATCCTCTAAGGAAACAAGGCCATCTGTACCGCCATATTCATCTATCACTAGCGCCATTTGTGTTCTTGAAGCTTGCATTTTTTGTAGTAATTTATTAGCAAGCATAGAACTAGGTACAAATAAGACATCTCTAATGATATCTAATTCGCTAATAGCTATATCTAGATTTATAGGCGCTGTATTTTTATTGCCTAAGAGTTTTTTGGTAAAATAATTTAAAATATCCCGTATATGAATCATGCCGCGCGGGTCGTCTAAAGTCTCGTCATATATGGGTAATCGTGAATAACCAGAATCTTCAAAAACCTCTAATGCTTCGCCCAAAGTGCTAGTAAGGTCAAGGGCTTCTATTTGTGCCCGCGGTATCATAATGTCATCTACACAAGACTCGCCTAGCAATAGCGTGTTTCTTAATAGCAGTCGTTCTTCTGCTGTAAGTGATTTGTCTGATTGTTCGGGTCTTACGATTGCGTGTAATAATGTGCTACGTAAATCCGTGGGTTCAGTTTGTTTGGCAGGATTAAATAGTTTTTTTAATTTTTTTTTAATTTTCTCTAGCATAGTCGTAAGTTATTTAAGCATTCTCTGGTAAAATATAAGGGTTTGGTATGTGTAATTTGGCCAAGATTTCACACTCTAGTGGCTCCATTTTGTCAGATTGTTCTTCTGTTTCATGATCAAATCCTAAAAGATGCAAGAATCCGTGAATAAATAAATGCGAAAGATGATGTTCAAAGGGTTTGTGTTGTGTTATCGCCTGTTCCTTTATCGTTTCAAATGCAAAAATTATATCGCCCAGGATTGGTGAAGGCGCCTCGCCAATCTTTAAATCGTAAGCAGGAAAGGATAAAACATTTGTTGCTTTATCAACACCGCGCCAATTACTATTAAGTTTGGTAATATGTTCGTTATCAGTAAAAACTAAACTCAGTTCGCTCTGTATAGTTTCCCAATTGGGATAATAATAGATAAGGCTGGTACTTATAGGCGTTAATAGCATATTGCAAAAAGCAGATAATTCTGTGTGGCTAGGCCATAAAGTAGAAAGGCGGGAAAGGTCAATTTCTATCACGTGAATTATATGTCTCTATAATGCGCAGGGTGGTTAGGGTACATAGCTCAAACAGCTAATTTAGTTGTATCTACATATTGTCCGAGCCAGCTATTTGGCTCGGCATGGGTGATAGTTACTTCTACCAAGCGGCCTATTGGTGCGCTGCAATTAACTGCAACGGGTAAAAGCCAAGGCGATCTGCCTATCATTTGGCCAGCATGGCGTCCAGTTTTTTCAACTAAAACGCTGGTGGTTTGGTTTATTTTGCTTTTCAAAAAAGCTGTCTGTTGCTCGCGCAATAGGGCTTGCAATTGTGTTAGGCGAGCATCCTTAATAGATTCTTCTACAATATTGGTTAAGTTAGCACCAGGCGTACCAGGACGTGGTGAATATTTAAATGAATAAGCTGCGCTATATTCAACTATTTTTACTAAATCCACTGTTGCGGCAAAATCTTCTGCTGTTTCGCCAGGAAAACCTACGATAAAATCGCCAGAAAAAGCTATGTCTGGTTTTGCCTTGCGGATTCTTTCTATTAACTTTATGTAATCGCTAGCATTATGGCGCCGATTCATAGCTTTTAGAATTTTGTCAGAGCCAGATTGTACGGGTAGGTGCAAATAAGGCATTAATATATCTAGATCACGATGTGCTGCAATTAAATCATCATTCATATCAAGCGGATGGCTAGTTGTGTAACGTAGCCGCTCTATGCCATGAATTTTTGCTAAATCGAATAAAAGATGGGCCAGGTTATATTTTTGCTTGCCTGATTCTTCAGCCCAGGCATTAACATTTTGCCCTAGCAAAGTTATTTCTTTAACGCCAGCCTGAACCAGTTTGGTTGCTTCTTCAATAATTTGTTTAGAAGGGCGTGAAATTTGCGCTCCTCTAGTATAGGGAACCACGCAAAAAGTGCAAAATTTATCGCAACCTTCTTGCACCGTTAAAAAAGCAGTAATGCCTCGCTTAGCGATATTTGCTGCTTTTGGCAAAGGTAAGTGGTTAAATTTATCTTCTGTGCTATAAGCGGTATCTATTATTTTTTTGCCCTGTTGGGCTTGTTGCAATAAGCTTGGTAATTTGTGATAGGCTTGTGGACCTATTATTACATCTACTACTTTTGCGCGTTTAAATATTTCTTCGCCCTCTGCTTGGGCTACGCAGCCAGCAACCGCTATTTGCAGCTTCTTGTTGCCAGAGCGTTCACTTTTCACACGTAAGCGGCCTAGATCGGAATAAAGCTTTTCTGCTGCTTTTTCTCTTATGTGGCAGGTGTTAACTAGCACCAAATCCGCTTCGTCAACATTATCTGTATTGGTGTAGCCTTCAGCTATTAAACTATCGCATATACGCTGGCTATCATATACATTCATTTGACAGCCATAGGTTTTTATAAAAAACTTACGCGTTGCTTTAGGGGTTAACAGTGGTTCAGTCGGGTCCATAGAGTGTTTATGTTATTAGTTATTTAAATATTATAACCCAGTATAACAGAAATTATAGCACATCACAATGGCGTTAGAGCGCTTTTGTTCAGCGCCATTATTATAATAGGCTTTGCGTGTGCTTATAGGCTTAAATTGAAATTTTTTGTATAGCTTTATAGCTTTGTGATTATTTTCATCTACATCTAGATAAAGGTTGTTTGCTTGTAATTCATGCAAGGCTTGCATGGCGGCGCGTAATAAATTTGTTGCAATGCCGCGTTCTTCGGAATTTTTTTGCGTAAGAATGGTTAGTATTTCTGCCTCATCTGCCGCCATGCGTAATAGGATAAATCCTAGCATTTGCTCTTGCTGGCCTTGTGTGCAGGCACACCAGCCTAATATCTGCGCGTCATTTAGAAATTTGTAAAAGCTTGCATAACTCCAAGCTGGGTTGAAACGGTTGGCATGTAGCTGGCTAGCTGCCATGCTATCTTCTGGGGCCATTTGGCGTATGATAAATTTAGTTTTTCTATTGTAAAATTCTAAGCCCATTAGCGCTCAGAGTGTTGTTGGTATGGTAGCATATATAAAGGCTTTGGCGGGCAGGTGATGGCGTTGCTATTAATTTGTGTCGCTTCGGATAAGATCTGCCGGGCTATATTATCAAGCGTTTGTAACAAATCTTCATTGCTAATGACTATTTTGTCTGGGCTTTCAAGGTCCTGGGCGCCGTTGCCTATAATTATGTAATTATTTTTTACGCGAGTTTTTAACTGTTCTAGCGATAGGGTAGAGCTAGTTGTTATATCAAAAAAATTTTCATTTGGCGACCAAAACATGCAATTGTAATGACCGCTATAGGCTTTGAAGATTACAGCGATATTTTTATCTTCACATAAGGTATGAGCGTATAGGCCAAGGGCCGTGAAATAGCTAACGCCTATAGCTGGCTTTTGCAAAGCTAACTGCAGACCGCGCGCTGAAGCGACACCTATTCTTATTCCTGTAAATGAGCCTGGGCCAGTATTTACGCAGACAGCATCTAGCTCGCTTAGTGAGAGGTTGGCTTTTTTGCATAGCTCATCTATTTGCAAAATTAATCTTTCGGCATGGCCACGTCCTATATTTTCGATAGCCGAATGCTGTATGCCAGCAGTTTCTTTTATCATGCACATGCACATATCGCTGGCGGTATCTATAGTTAGGATTTTCATGATTAATGAATGATATAAGTTTATTTATAGCTATGCAAGGGTTTTGCCGAAAGCTGCTTTAAAAAATTTTCGCACCAATTAGCCGCGTCATGTTTTAATAAATAATCTTGCATAGGTTGCCAGCGCGATATGCGCTCTTCTTTGTCCATAGCGATTGCTGTGCTTAAAGCATTTGCAACATTTTGCGTGTCATACGGGTTTACTATTAATGCCCCGGTTAGGCTATCTGCTGCGCCCGCAAAGCGAGAAATTATCAAAACCCCTGGATTGCTTGGATCTTGCGCAGCGACATATTCTTTGGCTACTAAATTCATACCGTCACGTAACGGGGTTACTAATGCTGCGATAGCGCTTCTATAGATCGCGCTTAATTCGGCCTGTTTTATTGCCTTATTGATATAGTTCATGGGTGTCCATTTTACGGTGCCATATTGGCCATTTATATTTCCTGCCAATTTTGCTACCTCTTGTCGCAATTGTTTATATGCTAGTAAATCTGTGCGTGAGCGAGGGGTAATTTGCAGAAATTTTACCTTTTCTATAAGATTTGCATTCTGGCTTAGGAATAATTTATAGGCTTGCATGCGCTCTAAAATGCCTTTGGAATAATCTAACCGATCTACACCTACTATCAAGCGCTGAGAAAGCTCTATATCATTAGTTTCACTAGCCAATTTAGCAAAGCCAGCAGTATCTATAGAAGCTGGAAATACGCCTGTTTTAAGCTCATGCCCAAATATGTGATATTTATTATTATCTATCTTGGTTGCTATATTTTCTGCCTTTAATGCTTGCGTAAAATTTTGTAGATCATTTTGGCTTTGAAAGCCTAGCAGATCGTAAGAGCACATAGCACTTAGCAAATGCCGACTAGGCGGAGCGGTAGCAAAAACATCGGGGCAAGGAAAGGGTATGTGTAAAAAAAAGCCTATGGGATTTTTTACTCCTAATTGCCGTAATTCGCTAGCTAGAGGCAATAAGTGATAATCATGTACCCATATTACATCATCTTTGCGCAGTAAATTTAGTAAATTTTCTGCAAATAAACGATTAACCTCTATGTAGGACTTAAATTCTTCGGCCTCAAATTTTAGTAAATCTAGGCGATAGTGGCAAAGCGGCCATAATAGGCGATTTGAAAAACCATGATAATAGTTTGTAACTTGCTCTTGGGTTAAATCTAGCAAGATATAGTCTATATTATTTGTTTTAATTTCGCGGCGTTTAAGCATATCAGTTTCTGCAACAGCTTTGCCAGACCAACCTAGCCAAAGGCCGCCGCGCTGGCTTAATGCGTGTTGCAAGGCTATTGCTAGGCCGCCAGCAGAGGCTGCCCCACGCTCATTAGGGCTGGCTACTCGGTTCGAAACAATTATGAGTCTGCTCATTATTTATTTAACTCGATCATTTGTTGCAAGATATTTCGTAATTGCTTGGGGGTAGCTATGTTAGCCCAGCCTTTATTTTCGTTTGATTTTGTGTTTTCCTCTATTTTATATGCGAACCCATTATATTTTTTAGCGGCGGCAAACATAGAATAGTCTGTTATGTCATCGCCAAAACACAGCGGTAGACGATTTTTAAAATTCGGTTGGTTCATAAAATAATCTAGAGCTGTGCCTTTATTTTGCCCCTTTGGTTTTAGCTCTATTACCAACTTACCAAATTGTAGCTCATAATTATCTTTGCAGAGCTCTAATGCTGAAAGTGCCAAATCATAGGCTTGTTTCTTTAACTTTATGTTCATATAGCTATCTTTGTTGCGGTAATGAATAGCTATGGAAAGTCCTTTGTCTTCTATATATAATAATGATTGTTCTTCTGCATGGCTTTTCATATATTGTCTGGCTTCGGCAAAATCTGCACTTTCACTAGCTGTAATTAATTCACCATTAATGTTTTTAATTACAGCGCCATGTATGCCAGCAATATTCAGGGGTATCTTTAGCAGCTGCTCTATTTCTTCTGTTTTCCTGCCGCTTATAATAGCCATAGCATTATGAGTTTTCTCGTTGATAATAGCTAGAATGTTAGGTAAATCGTTTGCTATAACAATTTCTTGCGGTTTGGGACAGATATCTACTAAGGTGCCGTCAAAGTCAAAAAAAAATGCCGTTTCGTCTAGATTTATATTTTGTAATCTGTCCATATAGATCGAGATAGAGCTTTACCAAATTATGGCAAGTCTAGCTATGAGGTAAGCTATAGATTGGTGCGGCCATCTATAGCCTGGGCTAAGGTGCCCTCGTCTAGATAATCTAGCTCTCCGCCTAGCGGCACTCCGCGCGCAAGGCGGGTGATTTTAATGGCAAAATCCTTTAGCAAATTCTTTATGTAATGTGCGGTAGTTTGCCCTTCTATAGTAGCATTTACGGCAATAATGATCTCTGTAAAACGCTCTTGCTCCAGACGCATAGGTAAAGTGGCTAGATGCAAATTTTTTGCTGTAATACCGTCTAAGGGTGCTAAATGCCCGCCTAAGACATGATACTTAGCGCGTAAAATCATTGAGCGTTCTAAGGCCCATAAATCTGCTACTTCTTCTACAATTATTAGTGTATTTTTATCTCGGCTTTTATCGCAGCAGATATTACATGGGTCGTGTGTGTCGATATTATTGCATATGTTACAGATTTTTATACGTTCAAAAACATTGTTTAAGGCTGCGCTCAAAGGCTGCATTAAGCTCGTTCGTTTGTTAATAAGATGCAGAGCAGCGCGCCTGGCCGAACGGGGCCCTAGTCCGGGCAATTGCGCTAGCAGCTTTATTAACTGGTCAATTTCCGTATTGTTTTTATGCATTTTATTATTCTTTAATAATATTAATGCTGAGATCTGGGAATTTTTGGCGCGCTG
Organism: Bartonella sp. TP; assembly: GCF_030406085.1. NCBI lineage: Bacteria > Pseudomonadati > Pseudomonadota > Alphaproteobacteria > Hyphomicrobiales > Bartonellaceae > Bartonella > Bartonella sp. TP. The sequence goes on along the minus strand of NZ_CP129002.1, from coordinate 420,255 downwards.
CCCTTATTACTTCATTATCTAAGTTGGGCGGTGCTTTTGTTGCCATAGAACCATTTAAAAAACTTTCTAAATTTGGAATATTTGCTGCATAGCATAATCGTATAATGGTCATTTCGCATGCTTGTAATGCGCTGAAAGATTTAGTCGCATCTTCAATGCCGCTTTGCAATATTCGCCAATTGCGCTCAATGTTGCTTATATCCAGCCTTTGCGCGAGCGATTGCCCGCGTTCTCTCTCTGCTTGCCATAGTGCATTACTTTTGGCCATTTCATCTATAAGTTTTAATTTTAACACAACGTGATTGAAATCGGCTAAATCTATTAATAAATTAATTGGCTCGACCCCAGCTTGATATAAGTCATTGAATAATTGCAGTGCCTTGCTAGCTTCGCCTTGTATTATATATTCAAAGAGGGCAATAATCTGCTCTTTTGTAGTAAAGCCTAACATTGCGCTTACTTCAGCTGCTTGTAGCTGGCCGTTGCCATAGGCTATTGCCTGTTCTAATATTGAAAGTGTGTCGCGTACAGAGCCAGTGCCCGCTCGCGCTATCATGAATAAGGCATCTTCATCTGCTTGTACATTTTCAAGCTGTATAATTTTTTTTAAATATTCGGTTAATAATTCGGTATCTACTCGGCGCAAATCAAAGCGCTGGCAGCGGGATAAGACTGTAACAGGGACTTTGCGTATTTCCGTAGTGGCAAAAATAAATTTGGCGTGGCTAGGCGGCTCCTCTAAAGTTTTTAATAAGCCATTAAAAGCTTGGTTAGAAAGCATATGCACTTCGTCAATAATATAAACTTTATAACGTGCACTCACAGGCCGATATTTTATGCGGTCAATAATTTCTCTTATATCGTCTATGCCAGTATGAGAGGCCGCATCCATTTCTATAACATCAATATGGTTACCGCTCATTATAGAGGAGCAATGCTCACCGAGCTCTTCTAATTTAACGGTGGGAGCGGTTATCTTATCGGTGCTATAATTTAGTGCGCGAGCTAAAATACGCGCTGTTGTTGTTTTACCTACACCGCGCACGCCAGTTAGCATCCATGCTTGTGTTATGCGTTGCGTTTCGAAGGCATTGGCTAGCGTTTGCACCATATGGTCTTGGCCGATTAATTCGTTAAAATTTTTTGGCCTATATTTGCGTGCTAATACTTTATAGCCGGATTCTTGCATTGTTGGGAGTATCTATAGCTTTTAAAGATTTGGGTAAACGGTATTTTGGTGGAAGGCCGAACCACGACCCACAGAGGATTCGTTAGGGCTGCTTTCTTCCGAATCTGACCCGGTTGGCGAATTCCATGTCCGTACTCAACCTTCCATTATTTATATGCAACATTTTTGCCAAAAACACAAGCTTAAAAATTATTTTGCTAATAGCTTGCGTGCTTGTTCTAAATCTTCCGCTGTATCCACACTTATAGGGTCGTCTAAAACCAGCTTTGCCGCTATAGTCATGCCAGCTTCAAGAGCTCGCAATTGCTCTAGTCTTTCTTGTTGCTCTAATTTAGATGCTGGTAGTTTTATAAATTTTTCCAAAGCATCTCTTTTATATAGATAAATACCTATATGTTTATAAAATTCGGCATTGCCATGGGGCGCTGCTGCTCTAGTAAAATATAGTGCTTGTAAATATTCTGCTCTGGCTGCCGCTATGAGTTTTACTACATTCTCATTATTTTTTTCTGTTATATCATTCACAAGATTTGCTAACGTCGTTATATCGGCTTTGCTAAGGATCATTGCTTCTAGAGCAATTTTCAAAGAATCGCTATTAACATTGGGTAAATCGCCTTGCAGATTCATGACATATTTGTATTTTTGTTGGCGCTCTTGCTCTATTATGCATAAGGCTTCAAAAACACGATCAGAGCCTGTTTCATGTGTTTGCTGAGTTAAAATTGCTTTAAAGCCATAGTCGCGAGCCACATTAACTATTTCGCTGTCGCCAGTGGCGATAAATACAGGCCCGATAGAAGCATTCTTGGCACGTTGAGCAACATGTATAATCATCGGTGTACCAGCTATGTCAGCCAGCGGCTTGTTGGGTAAGCGGCTGGCGCCTAGACGTGCTGGTATTATTATTGCTAAATCATTTGGCATCAAATTCATCCATTTAGTTTGTTATTTGTTCGCAAATATATTAACTTAAATTATGCTAATGGGTAAACAAATATTTAAGATGCTGCTTTATGCTATAATATTTTGGGTAATAATAGGTGGCTTTATCATAATCTGCAGTTATTTGCTATTTGCAAATAGTGAGGATCATATTGCTTATGATATAACGCAAGCTTCAATAGTTAAGCCGAATTTGCCAAAAGCGCAGGCCGCGATAATTCCTGATGCCGCGCACGGAAAAGTGCTTTTTCAGCAATGTATGGTCTGTCATAGCCTCAGCGCGGGGGCGGTAGGCGGCATAGGGCCCAATCTATCCCAGATAGTAGGCAGAAAAATAGCGTCGCAAAAGAATTTTTATTATTCTGCGGCTATGCAAGATTTTGCTAACGAGCATAAAACTTGGTCGCCAGCCCTGCTAGACAAATATTTAACGGCTCCACAGGGGGTTGTGCCAGGAAACCGCATGGGTTTCCAAGGAATTACGGAAGAAAAAAATAGGGCTGATCTGCTACTATATTTGTATAAAGCTTCACAATTGCAATAGATAAAGTGATTTTTTTATGCATAAAGTAAAAAAAATGTAAAAATGCGTTTGCTATAGAAAAAAAAATACTGTAAAGTGAACGGGGTTAATATAGGAGAAAAATCTTGCGTGCAACGTCTATAATTCTACATTTTTTAACCTCAGCTGCTGTTATTACTAGTTTAGTTAATTTGTCCTATGGTGAAGATGCAGCGGTTACTAAGCAACCAGCTGCCGCTTCTTCTGCACAAACAGCAGAGCTAAAATGGGATAGCTTTCCTACCCTAACAGAGCCTTCTAAATATAGAAATGGAGCTACACATTACGATTATGTCAATCCCAATGCACCAAAAGGTGGAACGCTTAATATGGTGGCTATTGGAACGTTTGACAGTTTAAACCCCTATATAGTAGCAGGCTCTCCAGCCCAAGGTCTTCTTTCGTTGCGTGGCGGGTTGCTATACGATACTTTGTTGACTGCTTCTATTGACGAAGGTAGCATGGGTTATCCTGGTGTTGCTTCTGCTATGATGGCTCCGCCAGACGCTTCCTGGGTTAGTTTTAAGATAGACCCGCGTGCTAAATGGCATGATGGTACACCCATAACAACCGAAGATGTTGTTTGGTCTTTTGGTATAATACATAAATATTCGCCTTTTTATCATGGATATTTTGATATTGTAGATCATGTAGAAACCCCAGCTCCTGATATTGTTAAGTTTGTGTTTAAAAGCAGTGGCGATAGGGAAATGCCGATGGTTATAGGGGATTTGCCGATTTTGCCAAAACATTGGTGGATGGGCAAAGATAAAAACGGCCATCAACGTGATGTAACTAAGCCAACTTTAGAAATCCCCTTGGGGTCTGGTGCTTATAAAATAGCTAGTATCATTCCTGCTAAGCAGATAGTTTGGGAGCGTGTGCCAAACTACTGGGCCAAGGATTCCTTGGTAAATCTTGGGCGTAATAATTATGACAAGATTGTATATAATTATATGCGCGATGAAAATTCTGAATGGGAAGCTTTTAAAAAAGGCGGTATAATCGACTATCGCGAAGAAAAAATAATGCATAGATGGTTGCATGAATATAACTTTAAAGCTATGCAAAATGGTGAAATAACGCGTAGATCTTATCAAAATATTTTTACGGATTACCCATCTTATCATATTAATGTTCGTCGCGCCAAGTTTGCGGATAGGCGCGTGCGCAAGGCTTTATTCCTAGCGCTTGATTTTGATACTATGAATAAAACTTTGTTTTATAACCAATGTCAGCGTGTGTTGAATTATTATAACTTTCCAGCGTTGCGCTCAGAGGGCTTGCCGCAGGGTTTAGAGAAGCAAATGCTAGAAAAAGTGCGAGATTTAGTCCCGCATGAAGTTTTTGACACTGAATTTAAGGCCCCAAGTTATAAAACGCCTAAAGATGCGCGCAAGAATTTAGAAGAAGCGATGTCGCTTTTAGAAGAAGCGGGCTGGATATTAAGGGATGGCCATTTGGTTGACAAAAATGGTAATCCATTTAGAATCGAATTTTTGCTTTCTACTGCTATTAATGAGCAATTTACATCTTTTTATGCTGCTAATTTACGCCGTTTGGGTATAGACATAAGTATACGTACGGTGGATAATACACAATATATAAATAGACGCAGTACGCATGATTTTGATATAATTTATGAAAATCATAAAGAAAGCGATTCCCCTGGTAATGAACAGTTGGATTATTTTGGCTCGGCTTTAGCCAATACCAATGGCAGCAATAATTATGCCGGTGTTAGCAATCCTGCTGTAGATAAGCTGATAGATGTTTTGATTCATGAGCAGACTCGCGAAGGTATAGTAGCTGCTGTCCGCGCTTTAGGTCGAGTACTTAAGTGGAACTATTATCTACTTCCTACCTGGACGCCAAAATATATAAATTTGGCTTATTGGAATAAACTACAGTTTCCTGAGAGGCAGGCTCAATACCGAGGTTTTGATTTTCTTTCTGGTTGGGTTAGGCCAACGGGTAAAGAAGCCGAGTCTAAAGCTAAAAATATTTAATTTGTAATGTTCAAATTGTTAAAAGAGATAGGGAGTTTATAATGGGACACTATATTTTGCGTCGGTTGCTGCTTATTGTGCCTACCCTTATAGGTATAATGACTGTTGTGTTTTTGCTTATTCAATTCACGCCAGGCGGTCCTGTTGAAACCATGATGGCCCGGATACAGTCTAGTGGTGCTTCATTGGCTAACCGTAACCTTTTGTCAGATGCTGCGCATCATAAATTAAAAACAGTGGCAGAAAAAGCTGGTGCTGTTACTCAAGACGCCGATAGTAGCTATCGTGCCTCACAAGGAATGGATCCTAAGCTTATTGAGGATTTAAAAAAGCAGTTTGGCTTTGATAAACCACCTCTAGTGCGTTATTTTAAAATGCTTTGGGATTATTTGCGTTTTGACTTTGGCAATTCTTTTTTCCGTGGCGAGTCGGTGCTGCATTTGATAGTTGACGCGCTACCGGTTTCTCTTTCGTTAGGGATTTGGCAATTATTGATTTCTTACCTTATAGCTATACCATTGGGTATTAGAAAAGCCGTGCGCAATGGTTCGTCTTTTGATGCCTGGACAAGTAGTGTAATTATTATAGCCTATGCTATACCACCCTTTTTATTTAGCATGGTGCTGCTAGTTTTGTTTTCTGGTGGTTCTGTACTTAATTGGTTTCCGCTTACCCATATGGTATCTGATAATTTTGCTGATATGAATTTGCCCCACAAGATATTAGATTATTTATGGCATCTGGCTTTGCCGCTAACAGCAATGGTGGTTTCTGGATTTGCAACTACGACATTTTTGACTAAGAATAGTTTTCTAGAAGAAATACGTAAGCAATATGTTACAACGGCCAGAGCTAAGGGCGTTACAGAGCGTGATATTCTTTATAAGCACGTATTCCGTAACGCGATGTTGGTAGTTATAGCTGGTTTTCCTAATGCTTTTGTTGCAGCCTTCTTTACTGGCTCTATTTTAATTGAATCAACTTTTTCCTTGAATGGTATTGGCCTGCTTGGTTATGATTCAGTTATTACGCGGGATTATCCAGTGGTTTTTGGGTCCTTGTTTATCTTTTCTATATTAGGATTGTTGTGCAATTTGGTTTCAGATATTGCCTATGCAATGGTAGATCCACGTATAGATTTCGAAAAAAGAGATGTTTAAATAATTCACATTGTGATTTGGGCTGCTATAAAAGTAAAAGCTGCCCAGTAACTAATATAACAGGAGTTAATAATTATGAGTATTGACACAATTGTAGCTGGGGCCGCTCCTGATGCCGCTAGTACTATAGCAAATATGAATACGCCAAGTGCAGCGATAAAGCGTCGTCCTTTAATCTCCCCACTTAACCAAAGACGTTGGAAGTTATTTAAGCAAAACAAACGTGGGTGGTGGTCTTTATGGATTTTTGCTTTTTTGTGTCTTGTTTCCATTTTTGCCGACGTTATAGCAAATGACCGGCCAATCGTGGCGAGCTATAAAGGGCATCTTATGTTTCCGGTATTGTTTAATTACCCAGATGCAACATTTGGTGGCAAATTAGCTACCGTAGATTTTCGGGACCCATTCGTTAAAAATGAGATAAAACAGCATGGCTGGGCTGTATGGCCTCCTGTACATTATTCTTATAATACTATTTCTCCTTATAGCAGGTCGCTTGCGCCGCCATTTTGGTTAGAAAAAAGAGAAAAAACTTGTGAACTTTATGAAAAGGGCGTTGCTGATAAAGATTGCCGATTTGCTAATTGGCATTTACTTGGTACAGACGACCAAACTAGGGATATTTTTACCAGGGTGCTGTACGGATTCAGAGTATCCCTTGCCTTTACTATGCTAGTTACTTTTTTCTCTGCTGTATTAGGAGTAGCTGCCGGGGCAATACAGGGTTATTTTGGTGGAGTGTTAGACTTGGTAATGCAACGATTGATCGAAATCTGGTATGCCATTCCTGGGCTGTTGTTGATAATTGTAATGGCTTCTATCTTTACACAAAGCTTTTGGATTTTATTATTTATTTTAGTATCTTTTCAGTGGATAGTTATGGTAGGTCTAGTACGTGCAGAATTTCTTAGAGCGCGTAATTTTGAATATGTAACAGCAGCTCGCGCATTAGGCGCTTCTAACTGGGTTATTATTACGCGGCATTTGCTGCCCAATGCTATGGTTGCTACGTTAACTTATTTACCATTTTTGTTAACTTCATCAATCGCTATTCTTACTTCGCTAGACTATCTTGGCTTTGGTTTGCCTCCTGGTTCTGCATCGCTAGGAGAGATTATTCGTCAAGCTGCGCGGGCCCTTACCTCTCCATGGATTGGTATAACGGCTTTCGTTGCTATTGCTTTAATGTTGTCCTTGTTAGCCTTTGTCGGTGAAGCAGTTCGGGACGCATTTGATCCAAGGAAGACTTTTCAATGAGTACATTATTATCTATCAAAGATTTATCCGTTATGTTCCATCAGGGGGGCAGAGCTAATATGGCTGTAGACCATATCTCTCTTGATATTCAAAAAGGTGAAACCGTAGCACTTGTTGGGGAATCTGGCTCTGGCAAATCAGCAACTGCTTTATCAATTTTAAAGTTGCATTCTTACCCAGCTGTGCAACATCCTTCTGGGCAAATCATATTTAAAGGCCAGGATTTGTTATGCGCTAGCGATAAACAGCTACATAGCGTTCGTGGTAATGATATTTCTATGATTTTTCAGGAGCCTATGACTTCTCTGAATCCTTTGCATACTATTGAAAAACAGATTATAGAAACTTTGTCTATTCATCAGGGTTTATCTGGTAACGCTGCCCGTGTTAAAACTATGGAATTATTAGCACAGGTCGGTATCCGCGAGCCTGAGAAGCGTCTAAAAAGCTTTCCCCATGAGCTTTCCGGAGGACAAAGGCAAAGAGTTATGATAGCATTGGCCCTGGCGAATAATCCTGCATTGTTGATAGCCGATGAACCGACTACCGCTCTTGACGTTACTATACAAGCACAAATTTTGCAGTTATTATTGCAAATTAAAAAGGACACTGGCATGTCCATGCTGTTTATTACGCATGATCTTGGTATCGTGCGTGGTATAGCAGACCGTGTTTGTGTTATGACACAGGGAAAGATTGTTGAGATTGGTAACACCAAAGAGATTTTTGAAAATCCTCAACATCCTTATACCAAGCAATTGCTAAGTGCGGAACCAAAGGGTGAAGCTCCAAAACCCGATCTTGCTGCGCCAGTGGTTTTGGAAACTAAAAATTTAAAAGTTTGGTTTCCAATTAAAAAGGGCTTTTTAAGAAAAACAGTATCTCACGTTAAAGCTGTTGATGGTATAGATCTTAAGCTGCATAAGGGGCAGACTATGGCTGTAGTTGGTGAGTCTGGTTCTGGCAAAACTACATTAGGCTTGGCTTTAACGCGTATGATTTCTTCTACAGGAGAGATTTTTTATAACGGCCAGCCGCTTCATAAATTTAGTTTCAAGGGGATGCGTCCATTACGCCGGGACATGCAAATTGTTTTCCAAGATCCCTACGGCGCTTTGTCGCCGCGTATGTCTATTGGCGATATTATAGCTGAAGGATTAAAGATTCATGAGCCGGGCTTGTCTTATCATGACCGAGATGATAAGGTTATCACCGCATTGCGTGAGGTTCATTTGGATCCTAAAGCTCGTCATAGATATCCACATGAATTTTCGGGCGGGCAAAGACAGCGGGTGGCTATAGCGCGTGCCATGGTTCTTAATCCTAAATTTGTGTTGCTTGATGAGCCAACTTCGGCATTGGATATGAGTGTGCAAGCTCAAGTAGTTGAGCTACTTAGAGAGTTGCAGCGTAATCATAATCTTACCTATATGTTTATTAGCCATGATTTGCGTGTGGTTAAGTCTTTTGCCCACTATGTTATGGTGATGCGTCATGGCCATATGGTAGAATATGGTCCTGCAGAAGAAATATTTAACAATCCCAAATCTGAATATACGAAGGCGCTGTTAATGGCGGCTTTTGAAACTAAAATAGATAATATGGCTGATTTAGATCAGTAGTTGCGTCTATAATTTATAGTTTGAAACATTGCTTGCAGCCCATAATAAATTAGTAATTTGCCTATTAAGTTACTTTTTATTCCGGCTGCAAGCTTTATTCCTTCCAGAGCTTGCATGGAGCCTATAATTCCGGCTATGGCGCCGATTACGCCGTTTGTAGCACAGTTTGGTAGCATAGCATTTTCTGGTATCTGAGGAAAAATATCGCGATATGAAGGATTTTGGTCTTTATATGGCATTAAAACTGTTATCATGCCATCGAATTGATTGATTGCACCGCTTATGCAAGGCTTGTGCATTATTTGTGCGGTATCCGCTGTTAAATAATGTGTCGCAAAATTGTCACAGCAGTCTATTATAATATCGTAAGCTGCAAATAATTCTTGGGCGTTGCCAGATTCTAAGCGGTAGCTGTGATTGGTTATCTTGGTATTTGGATTTAGATTTTGTATAGCTTCATAGGCGCTTTTGGTCTTTGCTTGGCCTATGCTATCTGTTCTATGTATGATTTGCCGCTGTAAATTAGACAATTCTACATAATCATCATCTACTATGCCTAATTCGCCAATACCAGCAGCGCTTAAATATTGCAAAACTGGAGCGCCAAGTCCACCAGCGCCAATAATTAATATTTTAGTAGCTTTTAACTTTTGCTGCCCGGCTCCGCCGATTTGCGGTAGTATTATTTGACGAGAATATCTCTCTATTTCTTCATTATTTAATTTGTTTATATTATGCATAAAATTATCAGTTTATTTGTTTAATTATGCTATCATAACTCATATTATGATTTAGAGCAAAAATTAGGAGTCGTTATGCGAGTAGCCATACAAATGGATCATATAGCTGGTATTAATATAGCGGGCGATACAAGCTTTGCTTTATTGCTAGAAGCTCAGCAACGAGGCTATGAATTGTATCATTATACACCGGATAAATTGACGTTATGTGGTAAAAATTTATTTGCGCAAGCAACTTCTTTGGAGGTAAATGATGTAGCAGGCGCTCATTATAAGCTAGGTGTTGAGCACAAGTTAGATTTAGCAAAGATGAATATTATATTGCTACGCCAAGATCCACCATTTAATATGAATTATATAACTACTACGCATTTGTTAGAGCATTTGCCTAAGCAGACGCGCGTTCTGAATAATCCATTTTGGGTACGTAATAGCCCGGAAAAATTATTTGTTTTACAATTTAGTGAATTTATGCCCGAGACTATTATCACCTCTGATGTAAAGCAGGTAGAAGAGTTTCGTAAAGCGCATAAGGCTATTATCATAAAACCATTATATGGTAATGGCGGTGCTGGCGTATTTTATATGGATGCGCAAGATAAAAATTTACATTCATTGATTGAGCTATTTGCTAGCTACTATAACGAGCCTTTTATGGTACAGGAATATTTACCTGCGATAGAACAAGGCGATAAACGTATTATACTAATTGATGGAGAACCAGTGGGGGCGATAACGAGAGTGGCTGCGCAGGGGGAAGTTCGTTCAAATCTGCATGTTGGCGGTCAAGCTCATCCTTCTATTATCACAACTGCTGAAAGAGAAATATGTGAGCATATAGCACCATGGCTGCGCGAACGAGGATTGTTTTTAACGGGAATAGATATTATTGGCGATAAAATTACAGAAATTAATGTTACTTCGCCGACTGGTATTCGGGAGATTAAGCGATTTAGCGGCATAGATATCGCGAAAATATTTTGGGATAAAGCGGAAAAAGATCTGCCAAACATTGATTGTAATAGTTAATAATGCTATATATGGCTTAACCTAAGCTAGTAGGAAAGTTTTAATGAGAAAACTTCGGGCTGTATTTTTATTTTGGTGTTTTACTTGCCTTGCTTTTTATTTTGGCTTTGCTGGGTATAGTTATGGCGCGGAGCAGATCCGAATTTCAGGTTCTTCGACTGTATTCCCCTATGCTAAAGTAGTAGCGGATGAGTTTCATGAAATTTATCCCAATTTTAAGGTTCCGGTTGTAGAATCTGGCGGTAGTGGCTCTGGTATTAAAGAATTTTGTCGCTCTGATTCTGAGGACAGCTTGGACATTGTGAATGCCTCCAGGCCTATGAATGCGTCAGAATTACAAGCCTGCTTCGCGGATGGTGTCCGCGACACAGAACAAATTATCTTTGGTTATGACGGCATAGTATTTGCGACGAGTAAAAATGCCTCTGCGAATTGGGCTCTAGAGGCAGCAGATGTTTATAGAGCGCTTGCTGCTAAAGTCGTAAGAAATGGTGTGCTGATAGATAATAATTTTAATAGCTGGCAAGAAATTAATAAGAATTTGCCAAACTGGCCAATAGAGACCTATATTCCTGGCGAAAAGCATGGCACGCGTGAAGTATTTGAAGAAAAATTATTATTGGCTGGTTGTAAAACAAGCGGTGCTGCGTCGCTTATGGCAAAGATGGGCTTGTCTCCTGCGTTTATAAAAACCGCTTGTGTTGCGGTACGCCGTGATGGCAAGGCTATAGATGTAGATGGCGATTATTCTGAAACTTTAGCGCGTTTAGATGCTAATAAAACCGCTGTTGGGGTTTTTGGTCTTGCATTTTATGAAAGTAATGCAGATAAACTTGACGTAGCTACCGTTAATAAGATAAAGCCCACCGCGCAGTCAGTCGCAAGCGGTGTGTATTCTGTATCTCGCCCTTTGTATTTTTATGTTAAAAAATCTCATTTGCCGATAAGACCTGGTTTGAAGGAATATGTTGATTATTTCTTGTCCGAAGCGATGATAGGGGAGGATGGCGAAGTTGTTGATTATGGTTTAGTGCCAGCACCAAAGCAACAAAGAGTCGCGCAACGAAAAGCTTTTGCTGCTGGTGTTATTTTACAAAATGCTAAATGACTTGCAGGGTGAATTTTGAATATGGAAAATTTTATGGCAGCCTTGCCTTGGTTAGTTAGTATTTTTATACTTATTATAGCGTTTGCTGCTTTTATTTTGTGTTATGCGCGCGCGCGCTTGATAGAGCGTGGGGGAAGCTTGCACTCACAACCCAGCTACTATGCCTGGTGGGGCTTTTTGCTGGTATTATTGTTTGGCTTTGGCACGTATTTGCTTTTGCAATTTTTTGCTAATTTATATGTAATAAATACCGCAAAACAAGAGCTTTACGCTCAAATGCCTACGGCAAAAGCTTCTTCGCTGCAATTTGACTCTAATTTGGCAACGTTAAAAACCATTTTGCGCCACGGTAATTTACTAGATGAGATACAAGTACGGCAAAGCTCGCATGCTGTTGCTGATTATGCAAATCTGCCATATAGCAATATAAGTGAATATTATGCTGGCAAAGGCATTAATTTGCCTTTGGAGGGAGATAATTTAACAGCAAAATTGGCATATAAATATCATTGTTTAAGTCGTAAGCTAAGCGGTGTAGTAGCTGGTATTAGTTTGACAGTAGCTATGCTTGCCTGTGCTTGCGGTATATATCAAACAAAGGGCTGGGTTAGGGCTCGCAATAAGGTAGAGCAAATAATAGTTTTGGCTTTGCAAATTACAGCGGCTGTGGCAATTTTTACAACCATTGCTATTGTTGCTTCGTTGTTTTTTCAAACGCTTAATTTTTTTAAATCTGTGCCGATTGCTGATTTTTTGTTTGGCACCGTATGGAATCCACGTTTTGCAGCTGCAGGGGCAGAGCATAGTGCCGGCCAATTTGGCTTGCTGCCTTTGTTATTAGGCACTTTATATATCGCCTTTGTGGCAATGCTTGTTGCGGTGCCTATAGGGTTATTTGCTGCGATTTATATGTCGGAATATGCTAGCTTTTCTATTCGAGCTATTGTTAAGCCTCTTTTAGAGGTTTTAGCTGGTATACCGACTATTGTTTACGGTTTTTTTGCAGCTTTTACCATTGGTCCTTTTTTACGTGATTTTTCAGCTTTGCTGAATGGTGGCAAGGCTTTTATTTTGGCGCAGAGTGTTTTTACTGCTGGGCTGGTTATTGGCATTATGCTTATACCTTTTGTTTCTTCTTTGTCTGATGATATTTTAAATGCTGTGCCGAACGCCCTGCGAGATTGTTCTTATGGCTTGGGTGCGACAAAGTCGGAAACGATCAAGAAAGTTGTTTTGCCTGCTGCTTTGCCAGGCATAGTGGGCGCGCTTTTATTGAGTGCTTCTAGGGCGATTGGTGAAACCATGATAGTGGTTTTGGCGGCTGGTGTATCGGCAAACTTAACGCTTAATCCTTTTCAGGCTATGACTACAATAACGGTAAAAATCGTAAGCCAGCTTACAGGAGATTTAGAATTTAATTCTCCACAGACCTTGGTGGCGTTTGCTTTAGGCATGATTTTGTTTCTATTTACTTTGTTAATGAATATATTTGCGCTATACATAGTACGTAAATATAGGGAGCAATATGAATGAGTTTGCGGGATATAGGATTGCGCCGGCGCTATCGAGCAGAAAAGCGCTTTCGTATTTACGGTGTGCTGGCTATAGGGGTGAGTTTAGCTTTTTTAGCAATGTTGATGTTTTCTATAGTTGCAAAAGGTTATACGGCCTTTGCACAAACGGCTATTTGCTTGCCGATTTATTTCGATAAATCCATTATAGATCCGCAAGATAAAGCAAAAGAGGATAAAACGGTGCTTTTTTTAGCAGATTATCCCCTGTTAGTGCGACAAGCTTTGGCTCGAGAGCTTAACATTGATTTGCACGATAGGAAGAATTTAACCGATTTAAAAAAGTTTTACTCCGCAAGTTCGCGCAAAGTTTTACGTAATGCGGTGGCGGAGAATCCGGCTATTATAGGTACAACAAGAAAAATAGAATTTTTAGCTTCGGCTGATATTGATTCGGCCAACAAGGGTCAGATAAATTTGGCTGTGCCAGAATCAGATCGTAAAGTTTCAGATAGACAATTAGCTTGGCTTAGACAGTTGAAGGAAAAATCTGTTATATATAAGATTTTTAACAAAAATTTATTTCTAGGCACGGCATCTAGCCGGGCAGAAAATGCAGGCCTGGCCACGGCTTTTATCGGTTCGCTTTACCTAATGCTGATAGTTTTAGTGCTAGCTTTGCCTTTGGGGGTAGGGGCCGCAATTTATTTGGCAGAATATGCGCCAAAAAATAAATTTACCGATGTTTTAGAAATTAATATAAATAATTTGGCTGCAGTGCCTTCTATAGTTTTTGGCTTATTGGGTCTTTCGATTTTTATAAATTTTATGGGGTTGCCACGCTCTTCTTCTTTGGTTGGAGGCTTGGTATTATGTTTAACAACCCTGCCGACTATAATTATATCTACTCGCTCTGCTTTGCGCTCTATACCTTCTTCTATAAGGTCAGCGGCCTTGGCATTGGGTGCTTCAAAAACGCAAATGGTCTTTCATCATTGCCTGCCTTTAGCCATGCCTGGAATTCTGACTGGTGCAATAATTGGTATTGCTCAGGCGATGGGGCAAACGGCGCCGTTGCTGCTTATTGGTATGGTAGCTTTTGTGGCTAGCTACCCGGTTACGCCATTAGATCCGGCTACAGTTTTACCAGTGCAGATTTATATATGGTCAGGCGAGATGCAACGTGCTTTTGTAGAGCGTACTTCAGCAGCTATAATATTATTGCTGTTATTTTTGATTTTGATGAATCTTATCGCGGTGATTTTGCGTCAAAAGTTTGAAAAAAAATGGTAGCTAAAAAGAGGTCTTTTTAATGAAAATAAAAATGCGCGGAGAAGATGTCCGAGTGTATTATGGAGACAAAGAAGCTTTGCATGGTGTAAGCCTGGATGTGCCTATGAATAATGTAACGGCTTTAATCGGCCCGTCTGGTTGTGGTAAATCTACCTTTTTGCGTTGTTTAAATCGCATGAATGATACGATTCCGGGCGCTAAGGTTACTGGTAAAATTACCTTAGATGGTGCAGATATATATGCAGAAAATATTGATGTTGTTGAGTTACGCACAAGGGTTGGAATGGTTTTTCAAAAGCCCAATCCTTTTCCCAAATCTATATTTGACAATATAGCATACGGTCCGCGCTTACATAGATTGGCCAAAAATAAAGCAGAGCTTAAAGATATTGTAGAAAAAAGCTTATTGAGTGCTGGATTGTTAAATGAGGTAAAAGATCGTCTTTCAGAGCCAGCAACAAGTCTTTCGGGTGGGCAGCAACAGCGGCTTTGTATAGCCAGAGCCATTGCAGTGAGTCCAGAAGTTATTTTGATGGACGAGCCATGCTCTGCTTTAGACCCTATAGCGACAGCACGGATAGAAGAATTGATAGATGAGCTGCGGCAAAATTATACTATTTTGATAGTAACTCATTCTATGCAGCAGGCCGCGCGCGTTTCGCAATATACAGCTATGTTTCATTTGGGTAATTTGGTTGAGGTAGGAAAAACAGATCATATTTTTACCTCGCCAAAAGAGCAGCGTACACAAGATTATATAACAGGGCGGTTTGGCTAGATTAATAGAAGAGGTAGGGCGATGGGTGCAAATCATATAGTTAGTTTATTTGATGATGAGTTGCGTTATTTGGAAAACAAAGTGCTTTTTATGGGCGAGCATGCGATTTTTATGATACAGCGTGCCATACAAGCTGTAATAACAAAAGACAGCGCCTTAGCTAAGCAAGTTATAGAAGATGATGTGGTTCTAGATAATATAGAGCGTGATATAGATGAAAAAGCCATAGCTATTATTGCCAAAAGACAACCGATGGCAGTAGATTTACGTCAGATAATTGGTACTATCAGAATAGCCACCGATTTAGAGCGTATCGGCGATAAGGGCAAGAACATTGCTAAGCGCGCTGCCGTTATAAATACCACAGGACAGTCTAAGGAATTTTATGCTGCATTAGAAAAATTTGCACAAACAGCGCTTAAGCAATTACAAAAAGTTTTGGATGTTTACAAAACGCGTGCGATTGATGAAATAGATGCTGTGGTTGCGTGCGATGACGAAATAGATGCTATGTATAATGAGCTATTCCGTGAGTTGTTGGCCTATATGGCAAAAGATCCGAGCAATATTACCGCTTGTGCGCATTTATTATTTTGCGCAAAAAACTTGGAACGTGTAGGAGATCATGCTACAAATGTAGCAGAGGCTGTGTATTATATTACTACTGGCAACTATTTGCCGCTAGAAGAACAGAAATATGATGAAAATTTCGCCCTGTAGGGTATAATTTAGGAGAAAATGTGATGACAGATAATATTATAGACCCTGTTAAGTTAGATCGGTTGGCCGAGCTTGCGGTAAAAGTTGGGCTGAATTTGCAAAAAGGCCAGGATTTAGTCATAACGGCTCCTGTTGAGGCATTGCCATTGGTAAGGCTTATTGCAAAACATGCTTATAAAAATGGTAGCGGTATTGTAACGCCATTTTTTTCGGATGAAGAGCTTGCATTGTTGCGCTTTACGAATAGTGATGACGCTAGTTTTGATAAAGCGGCAGATTGGTTATATGAGGGCATGGCCAAGGCGTATGGAAAAGGAGCCGCGCGTTTGGCAATTGCTGGGGACAATCCAGCTTTATTTGCCAATATTGATTCAGATAAAGTGTCGCGGGTAAACAAAGCTTCTTCGCAGGCTGCGCGCCCTGCTATGGAAAAAATCACTAATTTTGATATTAATTGGAATATTGTTTCTTATCCAACTCGTAGCTGGGCAAAAACTGTATTTCCAAATTTACCAGAATCAGAAGCTGTAACGGCTTTAGCAAATGCTATTTTTAAAGCTTCGCGCGTGGATAGATCAGATGCTATAGAGGCCTGGAAAGAGCATAATAAAAGTCTAAGTAAAAAGTCCGCTTGGTTGAATGAACAAAATTTTGCTAGCTTGCATTTTTATGGCGGCAATACCGATGTAACAATTGGGCTTGCCGACGGCCATGAGTGGCAGGGCGGTGCGTCTGAGGCTAAAAATGGCGTAATGTGCAACCCAAATATCCCAACGGAAGAGGTTTTTACCACTCCCCATGCCCATAAGGTAGATGGTATTGTGCACGCTACTAAACCATTATCCTATCAAGGCACGTTAATAGAGGATATAGTAATGCGCTTTGCTGAAGGTAGGGTGGTAGAGGTGCATGCTTCTACGGGGCAGCAGGTTTTAGAAAAGGTCTTAGCCACGGATGAAGGCGCTGCTCGCTTGGGCGAAGTAGCTCTGGTGCCATTTTCTTCGCCTATCTCGGCCAGTGGCTTGTTGTTTTATAACACTTTGTATGATGAAAACGCTGCTTGCCATATAGCTTTGGGGCAGTGTTATGCCAAATGTTTTAAGGGTGAAGATTTGACCGAGCAGCAAATAGCGCAGCAAGGTGGCAATAAAAGCTTTATTCACATTGATTGGATGATAGGCTCTCAGCATATGGATATCGATGGTATTAAACAGGACGGTGCCGTTGTGCCGATTTTCCGTAAGGGTGAATGGGCATAAAGTTGAAATAAGATTTAGATATGCCAGAGCTGCCTGAAGTTGAAACTATACGATCTGGATTAGCCGCGCAATTACGTGGAGCTGCAATTGTTGATTTGCAGCTTTATAGAGCAAATTTGCGGTATGATTTTCCAGTAAATTTCAGGCAGAATATTCTTAATGCACGAATTTTGGAGATAGAGCGTCGAGCAAAATATTTATTATTCAGGCTATCAAATAAGTACTCCATAATAAGTCATCTTGGTATGAGTGGTAGCTGGGTTATACAATCTGTTAACCAAGAGCGAAAAAAGCACGATCATATTGTTATGAATTTGCAGATTGGCGATAATTCAGAGCTTTTAAGCTTAACCTATAACGATCCACGTCGTTTCGGTTTTGTTTTTTGTGAAAAAGATGAAAATATAGAGCAGCATAGCAGCCTAAGAAATTTAGGCATAGAGCCACTTACGCTTAACTTAAATGCTCAGAATCTATATGAAAAATTGCTAAAGAAAAAAACCAATTTCAAAACAGCCCTGCTTGACCAAACCATCATCGCTGGCCTGGGAAATATCTATGTTTGCGAGGCTTTGTGGCGTAGTGGTATTTCACCTTTTGATAATGTACATGTTTTTTGTGTGCAGCAAGAGCAGGTACTAGAAAAACTAGCAGCTCTATGTAAAAATATAAAAGAGGTTTTGCAGCAAGCTTTAGAGGCAGGGGGCTCTAGCCTAAGAGATTATAAAAACGCTTCGGGCAAAGCGGGGGCTTTTCAAAATAATTTTGCCGTATATAATAGGGCGTCGCTACCATGCCCAAAATGCGGCTTGCCCATACAACGGGCAGTGCAAAATGGAAGGTCCAGTTTTTATTGCGAAAACTGCCAACCTAGAATGAAAAAGGAGATATAAATGGGCAACACAGATATAAGCAAGGTGCTGGAATATATCGATGATAATTTTGAACATAGTTTAGAGCGTTTAAAACAGCTGCTTGCTTATAAATCTATATCTACGGACCTTGCCTATAAGCAGAACTGTAAAGATACTGCGCAATGGCTAGTGAATGAGTTGACGGGCTTAGGTTTTAAGGCGCAGTTGCGCGAAACTCCCGGTCATCCAATGGTCGTTGCACATTCTAATGACGGTGCAGAAAATACCCCGCATGTCTTGTTTTATGGTCATTATGATGTACAACCTGTAGATCCGATAGAGTTATGGCACGGCGATCCTTTTGTGGCGCGCCGCGAAATACAAAATGGCGAAGAAGTCATAGTAGCGCGCGGCTCTTCTGATGATAAGGGGCAGCTTATGACTTTTATCGAGGCCTGTCGCGCTTACAAAGCTGTTCATAATAGTTTGCCAATAAAAGTTAGCATATTATTTGAAGGCGAAGAAGAATCTGGCTCACCATCTTTGATTCCATTTTTAAAAGAAAATAAAAATGAGTTAAAGGCAGATTTCGCTTTGGTTTGCGATACTTCTATGTGGGATAGGCAAACGCCTTCTGTTACTGTGGGCTTACGTGGCATGTTGGCGCAAGAAATTGTAGTAAAAGCTGCTGAGCGCGATTTGCATTCAGGTATTTATGGGGGGGTAGCCGCTAATCCGCTTACAATTTTAGCAAAAATATTAGGTGAGATTAAGGATGTGAATGGCCATATAAATATTCCAGATTTTTATGAAGGGGTAGAAGATACGCCGCCAGAAATTTTGGCTATGTGGCAGTCATTGGGATGTGAAGAAGAAGATTTTCTTGGCCCAATTGGTTTAAGCAAAAAGTTTGGCGAGCAAGATCGCACTTTGCTAGAATGTATTTGGGCTCGACCTACCGCAGAAATAAATGGTATTGAAGGTGGCTATACGGGGGCTGGTTTTAAAACCGTAATCCCTAGTCAAGCCAGGGCAAAAATTTCTTTTCGTCTTGTTCATAGGCAAGATCCAGAAAAAATTAGGCAATCCTTCAAGGCGTTTGTAAAACAGCGTATTCCAAGTGATTGTACAGTAGAGTTTATTGATTATGGTGCATCGCCAGCGATACAGTTGCCGTATGATTTGCCATTTTTGCAAAAAGCTTCGGCTGCATTAACAGAAGAATGGGGTAAAGATACAGTGCTTATAGCATCTGGCGGCTCGATTCCTGTGGTAGGTGATTTTCAGAAAATTCTAGATATGCAGTCTCTGCTTGTAGGTTTTGCTCTGGATGATGATAATATACATTCGCCGAATGAAAAATATGATGTTAAAGCTTTTCACAAAGGTCAACGTTCTTGGGCTCGTATCCTTGCAGCGTTGGCCTGAATAGTTAAAGGATAGGATTTTAATATGAGTAAAATAAGATTGCATAAGGGTGATTTGCCAAACCTAGAGCTGTATGATGTAAATGCTGTTGCTATAGATACTGAAACGATGGGGCTAAGCTTTCAGCGCGACCGCCTTTGCCTAATCCAGCTTTCTCCTGGTGACGGTAGCGTGGATATAGTGCAAATCGCTAAAGATGCACATGATGCGCCGAATTTATTACAATTATTGCGCAATAATAATATTGTAAAAATATTCCACTACGCGCGTTTTGATTTGGGCGCTATAGCGAATCATTTCGAGATAATGCCGCAAAATAGTTTTTGTACAAAAATTGCTTCAAAACTATGTCGTACTTATAGTTCGCGGCATGGCTTAAAAGAGCTTTGTAGTGAATTGTTGAATGTCCAAATTTCTAAACAACAACAAAGCTCTGATTGGGGTAGTCAACATTTAAGTCAAGCACAATTAGATTATGCTGCCAGCGATGTGCTATATTTACATCAATTGCGCGATATCCTAACTGCAAAGCTGCAACGCGAAGATCGCTTTCGCTTAGCCAAAGCCTGCTTTGAGTTCTTGCCCATGCGAGTATTGTTAGATTTAGAAGGTTGGGCCGAGCAAGATATTTTTGCTCATGCTTAATTAATTTAATTGCATTATTTTTTTTGTTGTTGTATTTTTACTACAGTAATTTTTGCGTAATGTGTTATATAGTTGGTATGTGTTAAACATAAACGGAGAATCTAAAATATGAAAACTAAACTTATAACAGCCGTATCATTGCTAGCTCTAGGCGCAGCAACACAAGCTAACGCTGCTGACGTTATCATGCATCGCCACGTAGCGCCAGTAGTTGTGGTAAAGCCAGTGGATACTTTTTCTTGGACAGGCTTTTATGCTGGTGCGCAAGGCAGCTTCCAATGGGCTAAGCATGATATACATACTGGCGCTGTAAATGCAGGGGCAGGCACTATTTCAATAAAAAAAGATGGCGCAGGCGCAGGCTTATTTGCTGGCTTTAACAGCAATCTTATGAGCGGTGCAGTTCTTGGTATAGAAACCGATATTCTATGGAATAAGATACATGACCACTTTGATCAAACGTTTAACGCAAGCTCCCCTGCGAACGCAGCTGACATAACACACGCTGTGGGTGATTTTGATGAAAAATGGTCTGGTGCTACTCGTGTTCGCGTAGGTTTTGCACAAGATAAGATATTGCCTTTCTTAGCTGGTGGTATAGCCTATACGAGTATTGAAACACACGGCGTAGCATTAGCTGGAGGTACTACTCCAGCAGCAATTGGTGCATCCGGTAATGCTACTATAGCCAATCACAAAGAAAACTTAGTTGGTTGGACAGCTGGCGCAGGCGTGGATTGCGCGGTGGCAGATAATCTGTTGGTGCGTTTAGAATACCGCTATAATGATTTCGGTAAGAAACATTTACCTCTTGTCCTTGGTAATGGCACCACCGGTCCTAATGGCGTGCATTATGAAATGAAGCATAGCAGCCATGATGTTCGCGTTGGCGTAGCATATAAGTTCTAATAACTTAATTTTTATTAAATATAAGCTTAATGGCGAGGGTGTTGCTCTCGCCATTTTTGTTTTTTTGCATTTTTTTACTGAGTGTGACTTTTTTGCTATAGTAAAATCTATTTCTGTATGTTATTAAAGCGCTAGTAATCTTGCGTAAATGGAGTAATATGTACATGCAAATTAAATTTATCACAGCCGTATCATTTTTAGCATTGGCTGCGGCAACACAAGCAAATGCTGCTGACCTTATTAAACATCATTCTCACACAGCATCCGCCGCTATGGCAAAGCCTGTAGCAGTTAAGCCTGACTTTTCTTGGACTGGGTTGTATGCAGGTGCCCAAGGTTCAAGCGATTGGGGTAAGCATAAGTTTAATCTATCCGCTACTAGAAAAATGGGTGCTAAATTCACCGAAAAGCTTGACCAGTTTGGCGCAGGTTTATTTGCTGGGTTTAACCGTGCTTTGCCAAATGGCGCTGTTTTTGGTATAGAAACTGATATGATGTGGAAAAGCGAAGAGGGCGCTCATAGCTTTAAACATCCTGACGATCCTACTGCAGCTGTGATAGCTGCAGCGAAAGCTGCGAAGCGGAAGGCTCCTAGGGGTATGACAGAGGGTTCTATAAATGAGTTTCACAATAGCTTTAAAGAAAAATGGACTGGTGCTACTCGCGTACGCCTAGGCTTTGCAAAAGACAAAATATTGCCTTATATTGCTGGTGGTATAGCTTATAGCAATATTTTGACAAATGCCACTTTAATATCTGGGCCAGATAATGGTAAGAAAACTTTGACTATAGCGAATAAGTCAACAACTATGATTGGTTGGACAGCTGGTGCTGGTGTTGATTGTGCTTTGGCGAATAATCTATTGGTTCGTTTAGAATATCGCTATAGTGATTTCGGCAAAAAAAGCTTGAAATATAGTGGTGAAAATAAGCAATCATTCCTCTATGATTTCAAGCATAATACTCAAGACGTTCGTGTAGGTGTAGCTTACAAGTTCTAATAATTAACTATGTACCATATAAGCTTAATGGCGAGGGATTTCCCTCGCCATTTTTTTTTGCCAAGAATTTTTGAGCAAATTATCAGCTAGAACGCATGCATCTATTAGCTGATTTTTACAGTGATCGTTTGCGGTGTGAAATATACACGTATTAAGGGTGTATAGAACCTAATAGACTGGTTTTCCTTGCATATAGCTGTATTATCAAGCCTTTTTTTTGCATTATTTTTGTTTAGCGTAGCTATTTTGCTATAGTAAAATTCGTATCAATATGATACAAAAACGCCGGCAAGTTCGCGTAAATGGAGTAATATGTACATGCAAATCATATTGATAGTAACCGCAGCAATGTTAGCATTGCTTTCGACACTGGAAACAGGAGCCGTTGCCTTAGCTAAGCACAATCACCATAAGGTCCCGGTTAATATGGCAAGATCAGTAATTTTTAGGCCTAGTTTTTCTTGGTCCGGTGGGTATTTAGGCGTTCAAGGATCAAACGATTCTAGCTAATATAAGTTTAATTTAGCGTCTAGAAAAGAACTTGGTTCTACTTTTACAGAAAAATTGGGCCAATTTAACGGTGGCCTGTTTGTTGGTTTTAACCATGTGTTAACCAATGGCGCTGTTTTAGGCCTAGAGACTGACATTCTGTGGAAAAACAAGATCGTAAGCACGATTTTGACTATGGCGTAGAGCATGATGCTAGTTGGGCATTCATGCATAGTAAACCAGCAGAGCCTATGACACCGAAAACTATAAAGGAGTTTCACAGTAGCTTTAAAGAAAAATGGACAGGCGCTACTCGTGTGCGTTTAGGCTTCGCGAAAGGCAAAATATTGCCTTACATTGCTGGTGGTATAGCGTATAGTAATATCTTTACAAATGCCCGCTTGTTAAATGGGCCAATAAAGAATACAGCCAACTTTTTGCTTATAACGAATAAGGCAACAACTATGATTGGTTGGACAGCTGGCGCAGGAGTTGATTGCGCATTGACTAATAATTTATTATTGCGTTTGGAATATCGCTATAGTAATTTTGGCAAAAAAGACTTAAAATATACGGACGACAAGCAGCAATTATTCCTTTATGAGTTCAAGCATAACATTCACGATGTTCGCGTAGGGTTGTCTTATAAATTTTACTAATTTATAGAAAAATAATGTTAATGGCGAGGGGCTTTTCTCGCCATTTTTGCATTATTTTTGTAAATGTTGCTTATTTGCTACAGTATATTTTGCGTAATATGTTATGATAGGAAATATGGATAGCTTATTTGGACGGAGAGTGTAAAATATGAAAAGCAAATTTATCAAAGTCTTATCACTATTAGCTTTAGGCGCAGCCACACAAGCTAACGCTGCTGACGTTATCGTGCATCGCCACATGGCGCCCGTAGTTGTGGTAAAACCTGTAGGTAGTTTTTCTTGGACTGGTCTATATCTAGGTGCGCAAGGCAGCTTTCAATGGGCTAAGCATGATGTAAATACTGGAGCTACTAACTTCAGCAGTTTTTCGTTGAAAAAAGATGGTGCAGGAGCGGGCTTGCTTGCTGGTTTCAACAGCAATATGATGAGCGGTGCCGTTGTTGGTGTAGAAACTGATATCTTGTGGAATACCATAAAGGGTGGTTATAATTATTCGGTCACTCCTACTGGTACCTTGCCGACAGAACTAAAAGCTGTAAGAGGTAATTTTAAAGAAAAATGGTCTGGATCTACTCGTTTGCGTGTAGGCTTTGCTCAAGGCAAGCTGTTGCCTTTCTTAGCTGGCGGCGTAGCTTATACTAATCTCTTACTAAGAGATGTTTATTTTACTCCAGCGAGTCCTGCTGTTGAGGTTCCTATTGCAGCTCATTATGAAAATTTAATTGGCTGGACAGCTGGGGCAGGTGTAGATTGTGCCGTAACAGATAATTTGTTGATGCGCTTGGAGTATCGCTACAATGATTTGGGTAAGAAAACAATAGCTTTTGATGGTTTTAGTACCGCTTTTCATTATGGTCTAAAACATCGTACGCATGATGTTCGTGTAGGGGTAGCTTATAAATTCTAATAATTTATAGTATGGATTATTAAGTCTAAAGGCGAGGGGGTATCTCTCGCTTTTTTTACGTTAGAACGTTATTTATTTGTGTTGCATTTTTACTACAGTAATTTTTGTGTGGTGTGTTATATAGTTGGTATGTGTTAAACATAAAACGGAGAATCTAAAATATGAAAACTAAACTTATAGCAGCCGTGTCATTGCTAGCTTTGGGCGCAGCCACACAAGCTAACGCTGCTGACGTTATCGTGCATCGCCACGTAGCGCCAGTAGTTGTGGTAAAGCCAGTGGATACTTTTTCTTGGACAGGCTTTTATGCTGGTGCGCAAGGTAGCTTCCAATGGGCTAAGCATGAGATACATACTGGCGCTGTAAATGCCGGGGCGGGTACTATTTCAATAAAAAAAGATGGCGCAGGCGCAGGCTTGATGGCTGGCTTTAACAGCAATATGCTTAGCGGTGCCGTTGTTGGTGTAGAAACCGATATCTTGTGGAACAAGATACATGACCACTTTGATCACACGTTTAAGGCAAGCTCCTCTGCGAACGCAGCGGACTTAGTACACGCTGTGGGTGATTTTGATGAAAAATGGTCTGGTGCTACTCGTGTTCGCGTAGGTTTTGCACAAGATAAGATATTGCCTTTCTTAGCTGGTGGTATAGCCTATACGAGTATTGAAACACACGGCGTTACATTAACTGGAGGTAACCCACCAACTGGTGCCTCTACTATAACCAGCCACAAAGAAAACTTAGTTGGTTGGACAGCTGGTGCGGGCGTTGATTGTGCGGTAGCAGATAATCTGTTGGTGCGTTTAGAATACCGCTATAATGATTTTGGCAAGAAACATCTACCTCTTGCTGTGGGTACTGGCACCCCTCCTGCTGTACATTATGAAATGAAGCATAGCAGCCATGATGTTCGCGTTGGCGTAGCTTACAAATTCTAATAATTTAGGGTGTGAATTATAAGCCTAAAGGCGAGGGGATATCTCTCGCCTTTTTTGCATTAGAGCGTTATTTTTATTTGTGCTATATAGTTGGTATGTGTTAAACATAAAACGGAGAATCTAAAATATGAAAACTAAACTTATAACAGCCGTATCATTGCTAGCTCTAGGCGCAGCCACACAAGCTAATGCTGCTGATGTTATCATGCATCGCCACGTAGCGCCGGTAGTTGTGGTAAAACCTGTAGACACTTTTTCTTGGGCAGGCCTATATCTAGGTGCGCAGGGAAGTTTCCAATGGGCGAAGCATGATATACGCACTGGTGCTGCGAATCTGCCTATGCTTGCCATAAAAAAAGATGGCGCAGGAGCAGGCTTAATGGCTGGCTTCAACAGCAATCTTAAGAATGGAGCGGTGCTTGGTATAGAAACTGATATATTATGGAATAAGATACATAATCATTTTGTTATCCTTACTGGAGCTACGGGTACAACTGCTTTAAAAACTATTGCGGGTGCCTTTGACGAAAAATGGTCTGGCGCTACACGTATACGTCTAGGCTTTGCGCAAGGTAAGCTATTGCCCTTTTTGGCTGGTGGTATAGCTTATGCTAAGATATTAACAAGCGGTGTTGCGGCAAGTGCTGGAGAGAATGCTTCTTTGGCTATAACCCACCGCGCTGAAAATTTAGTTGGCTGGACAGCTGGCGCAGGTATTGATTATGCAGTTGCAGATAATCTGTTACTGCGTTTGGAATATCGCTATAATGATTTTGGCAAAAAAAATCTACCAGTAACTGTTTCTGGTACTCCTGTTTTGTTTTATAACATCGAACATCGTAGCCATGATGCCCGCCTAGCTGTAGCTTATAAATTCTAATAATTTAGAAGTGTGAGTTATAAGCCTAAAGGCGAGGAAGCGTCTTTTGCCATTTTTCTGTTTTTGTATTTGTATTTAACTACATAAGCGGAGAGTTTGTCATCATGAAACCTAAACTTATAGCAGCGTTATCCTTGCTGACAGTAAGTACGGTAGCGCAAGCCAAAGCTGCTGATATTGCTGCGCATCACCATTTAGCTACAATAATCGTAAGACCCGTGCAAGCTTTTTCCTGGGCGGGGCCGTATTTTGGTGCGCAAGCTAGCTATCAACAGCTTAAGCATGGCGTACATGTCGGTGCAAATAATTTTTCTGATTTATACGTTACAAGTGATGGTGCTAGCGCAGGTTTGATGGCTGGCTTTAATAGTAATCCGATGAGCGGCGCGGTGCTTGGCATAGAAACAGATTTTTTGTGGAACAGCTTAAAGGGGCACTATAATATTATAGATTCTCTAGTAGGTGCTGGTGCTAATTCCTTAAAGAGCTTAGCAGGCAATTTTGAAGAAAAATGGTCTGGCGCCACCCGTATACGCGTAGGTTTTGCGCAAAATAAAATACTGCCTTTCGTATCAGGTGGTATAGCTTATAGCAATATAGTAACAAGCGGTGTTGTGCTAAGTCCGTCTGGTGGGGACGTTTCTAGTTTTGCTATTGATAACAGTTCTGAAAATTTAGTGGGTTGGACAGCTGGTGCTGGTGCAGACTATGCAATAGCGCATAATCTTTTGGTGCGTTTGGAATATCGCTATAGCAATTTTCATAATGCTTGTGTCAATTTGCTAAATGATTCGTTGAATGGATAGGATAATTTTACCATTAATGGATAGCAACAGGCTCTATACTAACTAAATTATCAGCTTTAAGCCTAGAATGCTGGGCTTTTTTAGCGGTGTTGCTTTTAGGCAACTCTGGTCAATAATTATAATAAAAAGTTCAAATCTTTGTAGACAATGCAAATATCTTTTGCTACATTACGGACATTAAGTAAATATCTTGGCCTATTATAGGTTGGGTGACAATAATTGGAGTAATAAGTATGAATATTAAATCATTAATTTTGAGCTCAGCCTCTTTGGCTGCTCTTTTGGTAGCTTCCAGCGCTTCTGCTGCAGATTTGCCAAAACACCACAGCAAAATGCCTGTGGCTATTATGGTAAAAAGCCAGCCAGCAGTTTTTGCTTGGGACGGTCCATATGCTGGTGCTGAAGTTGGCGGCAACTTTTCCTATTTTTCTAATAAAGCAGGTGGCACTAAGCAATCAACATCTGACGTAGAAAAGAATTTTGGTAAGCCAAAAAATAAGCTTATAGGCGGCGTGTTTGCTGGCTACAATGCTAATGTTGGCAATAATGTAATCTTGGGCATTGACGGTAATCTTGACTTCGGTAAGTCTGATAAAACTATTATTAAGACCGTTACTGCCACTACTCCTGTTGATGGCTTTGCTTATAAAGAAAAACTATCTGGTGCAGCTCGTGTTCGTGTAGGTTATGCTATGGACCGCTTTATGCCTTATGTAGCTGGTGGTTTGACTGTAACTGATATAGAAGCTGCTCAAGGCGATAAGACTGCTGGTAAAGCTGCTATTGCTGACACAGGTAAGCTATCTAATGTTAGTAAGCTTAAGAGCTCTGCTGCTATGGGTTGGAATGTTGGAGCTGGTGTAGATTATGCTATTTCTGACAATTTAATCTTGCGTGCTGACTATCGTCACAGCCAAATAACTGACCCTAAGGTTAATAAAGCTGTTGATAATAAAGCTGATGCTCAATCATCTCACTTAGAAAAGCTTAAGGGTTTCTCTGTAAATTCAAACGACGTTCGCGTTGGTATAGCATATAAATTCTAAGATAATTTAGTTTAGAATTTTTCAGGCAACTGATTCATCATCTTTGGCAGCGGCATATATGTTTTATATGCCGCTGTTTTTTGTTATGTATTTTATGTTTTTTGGCAATTACAGGTTGCATTTCTTGCCAATTAATTTGATCTCCCCGATTCGATAGATTTTGCTAAAAAATGGCAAAAAATCCCCCTTAAAAAATGAATTTAGAAGAAAAAATATAAAATTTATAAATTTTTTCTATCTCAACAAGCCTGTGTTTCTAGGCTTTTTGCAAAATGTCTAAATTTAATCTTAATCTATGGATTGAAATAGTTCGTATTTTACTACTCTATTGATGTTTACGCTAATAGCGTAGGGGTTAAATGAGTGTATTGTATAGTTTAGTTATTATAGCTCTGAGTATATTTTGTTGTTCTTCTGTGGCGGATGCGCAATCGTCATGGCAGTATCAGCGAAAAATAGCGCTGGATAAATTGCAACTGCATGTTTCTTTGCCTTTAGTTTTCTCACCAAGAAATATAAGCCCCTTCGCTTATAACAATATAGCGCATTCCTTGCGCCATTTTAATTTTACTTTTCCCTCTCAGCCTGCAAATTTATCCTTTGCTAGTCTGCCCGCTGCAAATAAAAGTAAATGGGAGGGTTTATATCTGGGCATTGCTAGTGTTGTTCAACATGTGCATAATGATTTTCCAAAAGCGGCGAACTCCCTAAACAAAGATATTTTCTTTGGTTATGACAAATTATTAGGCAATAATATATTGCTTGGCGCAGAATGCGGCTTTAGCCTTATGAACGCCAAGGGCTATGCGCAAGTCACGCCATATTCCGACCAGCATAAATTGGTTAACGATAATGGCTGGAATACGCATCTTCAGCTCCATGCTGGTTATGTTTGGAATAATCTACAGGCGTATCTTGCAACAGATGTAAATAAGTCTAGCTTTTCTGCTAACGGAGCTAATAAATGGCAAGCTCCAAGCATGCCAGCTTTTGGTGGTGGCATTGAATATGCAATAAAACCTGGCCTGAGATTACGATTGGGCTATCGGCGCAATAAATTAGCCTATAAAAGCGTTACAGTAAAACATAGTCCTATGCCAACTACGCCAAGAACAGCCGTAACAAATTATCAAGTAGAGAATTTTAGTGTTGGTTTAATATTACATTGGCATTAAGCGCATTTTCATTATAGGCTTGCAAAATTTACCAAGAAACCTTATTGTGAATTATTATATTTAAGCAGGTGTAAGGTTTTTTATGCAGAGTTCTTCTAATTTTGACTATTCTAAAACATTATTTTTGCCCAATACGTCGTTTGCAATGCGTGCAGCACTACCGCAAAAAGAGCCAGAAATAACTAAACTTTGGCAAGAAATGGATTTGTATAGGCGACTTCGTACTAAGGCAAAAGATCGACCGCGTTATGTTTTGCACGACGGTCCGCCATATGCAAATGGTAATTTACATATTGGCCATGCGTTAAATAAAATTTTGAAAGATGTTATTGTAAAATCAAAGCAAATGGCTGGCTATAACAGCGCTCTTGTGCCTGGCTGGGATTGTCACGGCTTGCCGATTGAATGGAAGGTGGAAGAGGAATATAGATCTGAAGGCAAAAAAAAAGATGATATTTCTGTTAATGAATTTCGTGCCAGATGTCGAAAATTTGCGGCTCATTGGGTAGCTGTGCAATCTGTGCAATTTCAGCGCTTTGGTATAATTGGTAATTTCGCCAATCCATATTTAACCATGGATTTTACAACGGAAGCTATAATAGCAGAGCAGCTTTTGCTGTTTGCCAAAACAAAGCAGCTTTATCGTGGCTCAAAGCCAGTAATGTGGTCAGTGGCAGAAAAGACTGCGTTAGCAGAAGCAGAGATAGAATATCATGAGTACGAATCTGATAGTATTTGGGTAAAGTTTAAAATTTCTAATGGTGCTTTAGCCGGAGCATATATCGTTATTTGGACTACCACCCCATGGACCATCCCGGCAAATCGTGCCGTATGCTACAGTGATAATATTAATTATGGTTTGTTTGAAATTATAGAGGTAGAAAATGATTTTGGTCCAAAGTTAGGTGAGCAACTCATTTTTGCTGATAATCTAGCCGAACAATGTGCTCAAAAAGCTAAATTGAAATTGCAAAAAATACGCGGTTTAGAGCCAGCGGAATTTGAAGAAATGCAGCTGCAGCATCCGTTTAGCCAACATTTTGCTGGTTATGACTTTACCGTGCCGATGCTATCGGGCGAGCATGTTACCGCTGAATCGGGAACAGGTTTTGTTCATACCGCACCCAGTCATGGGCGAGATGATTTTGAAGCATGGCTAAAAAATAAATCGCTGCTCGAGCAAAGAAATATCGACACTACAATTCCTTTTCCGGTAGATGATGAGGGCTTTTATACTAACGATGTGCCAGAGTTTGGCCCAATGCGCGCAGGTGGCGCGTTGCGGGTGATAGATGAAAAAGGTAAAAAAGGCGGGGCCAATGCAGCTATCATAGAGCAGCTTATTGCTGCCCAGCGGTTATTTGCTAGAGCGCGTATAAAACATTCTTATCCACATAGTTGGCGTTCAAAAACGCCATTGATTTCCCGCAATACCGCACAGTGGTTTATTGCTATGGACAAAAATTTAAGCTCTGGTAAGAGCCTACGCGAAACGGCAGTAGATGCGTTAGAGCATGTAAGTTTTACGCCTGCAAATGCCTATATGCGCCTTAGCTCAATGCTAAAAGATCGACCAGATTGGGTGCTTTCACGTCAGCGAACATGGGGTGTGCCGATATGTATTTTTGTGAATGAAAATGGCGAGATTTTGCAGGATGAGACTGTGAATGCACGAATTATCGAGGCTTTTAAGGCAGAAGGCGCAGATGCTTGGTTTAGTGAAGGTGCTAGGGCAAGATTTTTGGTAGATCGTGCCCAAGAGGATTGGGTGCAAATTATGGATATTTTGGATGTGTGGTTTGACTCTGGTTGCAGCCATAATTTTGTTTTACGGCAGCGAGAAGAGTTAAGTTTTCCAGCAGATTTATATTTCGAAGGCTCAGATCAACATCGTGGTTGGTTTCAAGCTTCTTTACTAGAATCATGTGCTATTAATGGCGTTGCGCCTTATAAACAAATAGTTACACACGGTTTTACTATAGATGAAAAGGGCAAAAAAATGTCTAAGTCACTTGGCAATGTCGTGGATCCGCAAAAGATTTGTGACAAATTTGGGGCAGATATTTTGCGTTTATGGGTAATGACTGGTGATTATTGTGAAGATCAGCGAGTTGGCGATAATATTATACAAATGAATGTGGATTATTATCGCAAGCTTAGGAACGTTATACGCTGGATGCTCGGCACTCTTTCTCATTATAAGGGAGAAGAGGTGGCCTATGAATCGCTGCCAGAGCTAGAGAAATATATGCTGCATAAGCTAGCCAAATTGGATAAACTCATTAAGGATGCGTATAGTGAGTTTGACTTTAAAAAAATCATACATAGCTTGTTGGATTTTTCTATAGTTGATTTATCTGCTTTTTATTTTGATATTAGAAAAGATGCGCTTTATTGTGATGCTCCGTCTTCATTGCGACGTAAGGCGGCCTTGGCTACTATTAGCAAGATTTTTGATTATATGATTTTGTGGCTAGCGCCTATGCTTTCTTTTACAGCAGAAGAAGCGTGGCAAGAGCGTTATAAAGATGATAGTGTTCATTTGCAAGAATTTTTAACACCGCCTGCTCATTGGCAAAATGACGCTATGGAGTTAAGATGGAAAAAAGTTCGCAAAGTTCGCAAAGTAGTAACAGGTGCGCTAGAGCAAGCGCGGGCGGAAAAGATTATAGGCTCCTCCTTAGAGGCTGCGCCAGAGGTTTATCTTAATGATGATTCTTTGCAAGAAGCTATTGAAGGCTTGAATATGGCGGATATTTGTATTACCAGTGATATTTCTATCTTAACGCAAGCTTTGCCTCAAAGCTCAAATTGTTTTACGCTAGAGGATGTGCCATCAGTAGCTGTAAAAATTGAAAAGGCTAAAGGTAATAAATGTATGCGTTCTTGGCGTTATAGCCCAGAAGTTGGGCAAGATCCTGAATACCCGGATGTGTGTGCCAGAGATGCCGCCGCGTTGCGGGAATTGAAGGCGTTGAATTTATTAGATTTTTAAAACAACAGGGGTACATATATGAAAATCTTTAGAAGCTTATTTTTTAAATTTAGCTCGATGCTATTAATGCTAAGTTTAGCTGGCTGTACATCTGGCGGTAAAGCCTTGTCTTTTTTAAGCCCAACAGATATAAATGAAAAAGTTTATGTTTTGCCTCATAAACCATTGGTCAAAACTCATATTAATCCAATGCAGCCTTTGCCCAGCCCGTCTGCTACTATTGTTGCGCCCACTGCCCCGTATGTGATTAAAAACCAAACAGCTAGTACGCATTTGGTAAAACCGCCTCAGCGCTATGTTGTGCCAGCCGACACCGCTCCGGTTAATGTATTGGGCGAGGATGAAGAAGTAAAAAAGCGCCGCCTAGAAGTAAATCCAAATAATACGCCAAGTAAAGATAGCATTTGGAACTTATTGTCTGGAAAAAAGGGCTCCTAACGCAAGCGGGCAAAAAAATCTCTTAGCAGCTTTGCGCATTCTTGCTCTTGTATAGCAGAATAAATTGCGGGCCTGTGGTTGCAGCTCGGTTGGTTGAAAAACCTTACACCGTTTTCCACAGCCCCGCCTTTAATATCCTGTGCGCCATAATATACGCGTCGCAATCTAGCCAAAGCAATGGCGCCAGCGCACATTGTGCACGGTTCTAAAGTTATATAAATGTCGCAATCAGTTAGATAGGAAGTTTGTAAGACTTTTATGGCTTGATTTATGGCTAATATCTCTGCATGTGCTAAGGGGTTTGCATTTTGTATCATAGCATTTGCGGCTTCGCTAATTACTTTGCCGTCTTTTACAATAACGGCACCTACTGGTACTTCGCCAGTTTTATATGCTATTACAGCTTGCTTGAGCGCTGCATTCATTGGGGTAAGTATAGTGGGCATATTATAGCACATACGGCTTTCTCGCTTATTGGCATGGGTTAGAATATCTGTTATAGTGCAGAGATAGTTTAATAGATAGGTCCATATATGTCAAAAGACCCTGGTGTTTACCGACGCAGTTCTGAAAGAGCAAAACCATTTAGACGGGCTGATCGGCCTGCGCGCGCTCCCTTAGCTGGTGGGGAAAAGTTTAAAAAAGATTTTATAAAGAAAGAGCTGCCTTTCGAACGTGAAGAAGGCGAGCGTTTAGCAAAAAGGCTGGCTAGATGTGGTATAGCTTCAAGACGTGAAGCAGAAAACATGATATTAGATGGCCGTATTACCGTAAATGGTAAAAAAATTATAAGCCCGGCAATAAATGTAAAAGAAGCAGATATAATTGAAGTAGACGGCAAATTATTACCGCCGCCTGAACGCACTAGATTGTGGTTATACCATAAGCCAGCTGGGGTGGTTACAACTACGCACGACCCGCAAGGCCGAGAAACTATTTTTGCAAAATTACCAAAAGAGATGCCTAGAGTAGTTTCTGTTGGTCGCTTAGATATTAATACCGAGGGACTGTTGCTGCTTACTAATGACGGTGGGTTAAGCCGAATTTTGGAATTGCCAAGTACTGGCTGGTTGCGTCAATATCGTGTTCGTGCTTTTGGCAAAATTGAGCAAGCACAATTGGATGAGTTAAAAAATGGCTTTGCTGTAGATGGGGTATTTTATGGTTCAATAATTGCCTCTATCGAAAAGCTGCAAGGAGCCAATATTTGGCTTAATATCGCCCTGCGTGAGGGGAAAAACCGTGAAATCAAAAATGTTTTAGGTGCATTGGGCCTGCGTGTTAATAGATTAATAAGGGTAGCCTTTGGGCCTTTTCAATTAGGCGATTTAGAAACATCAAACGTAGTTGAAATAAAGGGGCGGGTTTTGCGCGACCAGCTGGGAGACCGCTTGATAAGAGAATCAAATTTAGATTTTACCTCACCTTTACAAAAACCCGCTCCGTCAAAAGAAGTAAAGCATGATGATTGTCGCTTGCGCTCTTCAAATGTCTGGATGGGTAAAGGCATGAAGGTGCGCCCCATTTTGGGCGAAAGGGTGCGGAAAAGTGATGAAAGTGAATTTCGAAGAAAAGATAAGCCATATGATAAAGATAAGCGGCCAAGGCCAAGTAAACCAGGAGAATCAGTAGAGCGCGGTGGATTTAAGCGTACAGCTACGCGAGATGAAGGTAATAAATTTAACGAAAGGCGGCGTAAACCCTACGGCAAAACGAACGGTGACCGCCCTGCTAAGCCAGGGTTTAACTCAAGAAAACCATATATTAAAGGTAGAAAAAGTGAGGATCATAGCAGGTCGTCATAAGGGGCATAAGCTTTTCGGACCAAAGGATAAGTCTATTAGACCAACCAGCGATAGAGTTAAAGAAAATTTATATAACATTTTATCTGCTATAGATTCAGATTTTTTTGCTGCAAAGATAGTTTTGGATCTTTTTGCTGGTAGCGGGGCTTTGGGTCTTGAGGCCTTGTCACGGGGAGCTGCACGTTGTGTGTTTGTAGATAAAGCTAGTGAAGCGCTAGAAATATTAAAAAATAATATTGCAAAATTGGGTGTGGAAAAGCAATCTAGCGTTTTACAAGCCAATATAAATAACTTAAGCTTATTGGCACAGCAGGGATATGTATTTGATATAGTTTTTGCTGATCCTCCCTATGGTTATGATTTTGGTAGAGTAGTCTTGCAGCAATTATCTGCGCATAAACTTCTTAGCGAGGATGCATTTTTTATTTTAGAGGAAGCTAGCAATGTGGCTTTGCCTGAAGCCGTGGCTGAGTTTTCTCTATTACAATACCGTAATTATGGAGCGGCTAGTTTGGCTATTTACAAGCGGCAGTTAATTTAAAAATAAGGGGAAAAGAATTTTGGCTTATGAGTATCTACAAGATCAAAAATTGCTACAAGAGACAGTAAAAGAGGCAGGAAAAATAGCGCTTAGTTATTTTAAGAAAAACGTAAAAAGTTGGTTAAAAGCCGATGCGTCGCCAGTTAGTGAAGCTGACATGGCAGTGAATGATTTTTTAGAAAAAACCTTGCGTTCTGCTAGACCAGAATATGGTTGGATTAGCGAAGAAAGCGAATTAGGCAATCAAAATAGGTTATTAAATCAGCAACCTATTCGTTATTTTATAGTAGATCCCATTGATGGCACTAGGGGGTTTTTAGCAAATGATCCCCATTGGTGCGTAAGTGTTGCGGTGGCAGAGGCTGGTAAAATAGTTGTCGCTGCCATTTTCTGTCCTGCTTTAGATGAGTTTTATAGCACGATAGTCGGTGAAAAATTATTGATTAATGATGAAGAAGTTTTTCTTGAGCCGATAGAGGAGAAAGAGCGTGGCTTTGCAGTTATCTCGGCTCCTCGCAATTTAGAGCCTGTAATAAAAGATAAATTGCATAAAAATATAATATTTCATCAGCATATAAGCTCGTTGGCTTATAGTGTTGTATTATGCGCACTTTCAGCCATAGATTGCGTTGTAATAAGGCCTAGTTGCAAAGAATGGGATATCGCTGCGGCAGATCTGATTCTGCGCAATAATGGTGGCGTTTTATGTACTCATGAAGGAGAGCAGTTAGATTATAGCCTTGCACATTGTTATAGCGGCTATTTATATGCTTGCAAAAATCGCGAGCAATTTTCAAAGCTAGCTATTGAGATAAATAAGATAATAAGCTAAATTGATTGTATCGATTTTATGTATGGAGACCTTTATGTTAGATAAAAAAAACGGTGCCTATTTGGTGTTAGGCGGTGAGCTTGTTTCGATAGACAAGGATGAGTTTAGAGATGCTGAAAATATAGAGCTTGTAGGGGTTTTTGCAGATTATGAAGCTGCTAAAATGGCATGGCGTGCACGTGCGCAAGCCACTGTGGATAATGCACATCAGCGCTATTATGTTTTGCCGTTGCATGAGATATTAAAGCAAGCTGTAGAGTAAGTGATCTAGGGTAGATGGTTAAGAGGCTGTGGTTTAAATATAGCGATATTATAGTACAATCTTATATAATTAAGTGGCTGTTGACAAATCTTTTATATTTGTATTTTCTTTTGGTATATGTGACTAATAAACGAATTAGCCAGTCCGAAAATCCAAAGAAATTACATGGCCAATATAACCCGTTTATTATTACTTTTTGGCATGGGCGGCATATTATGGGGCCTTTTTTGCGTCCTAAAGAAGAGCGGATAGTTGCTATGTTTTCTCGCTCAAAAGATGCTGAGCTAAATGCGCTGGTTGGGCAGAAATTGGGGCTAGAGATTGTGCGTGGGTCAGGTGGGCGCGATAAAGCGCAAGCGCATGGTAAGGGCGGCGCTCGTGCTCTTTTAGCGCTGCGTAATTATCTTAAGAAAAAGATAAATGTGTCTATGATAGCGGATATTTCAAATAAAGCGCCTAGAGAAGCTGGATTGGGCATAATATTATTGGCAAAAATTTCTGGTCGGCCTATAATACCCTATATATATGCATTTTCGCGCGAGAAGATTTTGCAAAATAGTTGGGATAAAACAGCTATTCCTTTGCCTTTTGGGCGCTCAGTTTTTTTGTCTGGCCCTGCTTTTTTTGTGCCTGCGGATAGTAGCGACGAAAAGCTGGAGCTAATAAGATTGGAGCTTACGAAAACTATGAATAGCTTAACAGAAAGCGCATATAAGCTTTTGCATGGAGACATAGACGTTCGTGCCTTTATGTAATGCTAATGAATGCCGAGAAGATAGAGTTTTTATAATTCTGTCATTGAGCATTTATCAATTATTGCTTTTTTTGGTAAGCTTGGTTTTTAGCCCATTGCTTTTGCTTTATATATATATCCGTGTTCAGAAGGGTCGTGAGCAGTTTTCACGTCTTGGCGAGCGTTTTGGTTTTGGCGTTAAACAAACCTTTAGCGAGCCCAAAGAAAAAACTATATGGCTACACGCAGCAAGCGTGGGCGAAACTCTGGCTTTGGCGGGTGTAATAGAAACTTTGCTAAAGGAAACTAACCATAATCTATTGTTAACGACTACAACTATAACAGCCAGTGAGGTGCTGCATAAGCGTTTTGCCGAAGCGATTGCAGCTGGCCGATTAATACATCAATATAATGCTTTAGATTTTCCGCTAGTTGTTAATTGTTTTTTGAATAAGTGGCAACCTGAGCTTTCGATAGTCTGTGAGTCTGAGCTTTGGCCTGGAAGGATTTTAGAATTATCGAGAAGGTGTATACCGCAAATAATTGTAAATGCAACCATGTCGGCGAAAAGTGCTAAGCGTTGGGCTAAATATCCGAGGATTAGCAGAGCTATATTTAGCAAATTTGCTATTATACTCTGTAGAAATTCACAAATTCAGGATTATTATAAGTCCTTAGGTGCACAAAATACCTGTGTAACAGGTAATTTAAAAGCGGGCTTGGCTGTTAATATAGATCCTAAGGGGCTACAAATATTGCAACAATTATTTGTTGGCCGTCTGGTGCTAGCTGCTGTTTCTACTCATGATGCGGAGGAGGCGTTGCTTTTAGAAATTTATGAAAAATTGCGTAATATTTATTCAGATTTAGTATTATTTTTAGTGCCGCGTCATCCTGAAAGAGCAAGCCAAATAGCTGGGTTAATAGAGCAAACAGGCTTTAGTTTTATTTTAAAAAGTAAAATGGAGCAAGTGGATACTGAGCAGAAAATTGATATCATGCTAGGTGACACTATTGGCGATATGGGGCTTTATTTATCTTGTGCTAATATAGTTTTTATAGGTAAATCTTTGTTGGCTAAAGGCGGTCATAATCCATTAGAAGCCGCTATGTTGAAAAAGCCGATAATTAGTGGCTGTAATATTGAAAATTTTGCTGAGATATATGATTCTTTTCAAAAGAATGAAGCTGTGCTGCTAGTAAAAAATGCAAAAGAGCTGCATATGGGCATAATTAAATTGTTGGCTGAGCCGAAATTATGCCAGCAAATGGCTGATAATGCGGCTAAATGTGTAGAGAATTTGACTGGAGCTACAAGCAAGACTTTCGCTGCAATGCAGCCCTATTTGGCAAAATTGAACCATGCTGTTTAAAGCCCCTGATTTTTGGTGGTTAAAAAAAGGATTTTGCTCATATGGCCTAGCACCAATTGCTTATATATATGCTTATTTTTCTAAGCGAAATTTTAATAAAAGTAAAATTAAGTCTGTTCAATTACCAGTGTTGTGCATTGGTAATTATACTTTGGGTGGAAATGGCAAAACTCCGCTTAGCATAGCTATGGCTAGAAAGGCTAAGTCTTTAGGTCTGCACCCAGCTATAATAAGCCGTGGCTATAGGGGAAACTATAAAGCAATGCATATAGTAGATGTTGATGTAGATTCGGCATTACTGGTAGGGGACGAAGCGTTATTATTGGCCAAGCATGCTACTACAGTAGTAACTAAGGATCGGGCAATAGCAGCAGAATTTTTGCGAAAACTGGGCTATAATTTTCTGATATTAGATGATGGCTTTCAAAGTCGTAAGCTGTACTATGATTATGCTATGATTGTGCTGGACGCTAACCGTGGCTTGGGCAATAAATGCATTTTCCCAAGTGGGCCTTTGCGCGCACCATTGGATTTGCAATTGGCCTATAGTGATATTGTGGTAAATATAGGCGAGAAGGACATTGTAGAATCACAAACTACTACGGTGCAAGCTAGGCTTTTATCTCGTATAATTAGCACTGGGCCAATAAAGCAAGGCAGCTTATTTGGGGTAGAATTATTTAGCTTTTGCGCTATTGGAGATAGTAATAAATTTTATAATTCTATTATGCAGTTAGGTGGAAATATTATTGATCGGCTTGCCTTTGCCGATCATCATTTTTTTTCGGCCCTAGAATTAAACTCTATATGGTTAAAGGCAGAAGCAAAAAACTTGCAACTGATAACTACACAAAAAGATTATATGCGTTTGATTAATAATGAAAATTTGCAAAAAACTTGGTCGGCAAAATGTAGTTATAGAGAATTTTTAGAATCGTTGATTGTATTAGACATCGATATAGAATTTGTTGATAGCAAGATGCCAGAAAAAATTATAATGCAGGTTTTAGAAAAATATAAGCAAAGATTAGGTAAGAGCGCCCAACTCTAGTTCTCGCTTTAGTGAGGCTGCGCAATCGATGTATGCTTCTTGGCGTTTTACGTTCCAATAGCTTAAATTTTCTAGCATTATGTGGCTATTTGTAACTGCGCATATTACATAATCACCAAATTTAATTATTTCATAATCGCCATCCTTATACAAAACTTTAGCTTCTTTTAGCATGTTTATCTCCTGTCAAATAAGCGCTCAATGTCAATTAATTTAAGTTCTATATAGGTCGGGCGGCCGTGATTGCATGTAGAGCTTGCTGGTGTTTCTTCCATTTGTCGCAATAAATTATTCATTTCTTCTGTTTTTAACAAACGGCCAGACCGTACAGAGCCGTGACACGCCATTGTAGCGGCTATATAATTAATTTTTTTTTCTAATGGATTTTCGCTTTCATCAATTAGCAATTTGTCGCTTAATTCATTGAGCAATTCTTCTATATTTACTGGTCCTAAAATAGCCGGGGTCTCGCGGACTAATAAACAATTATAGCCAAAATTTTCAAAATTGAAGCCCAATTTTTTAAACAAATCTATTTGCGATAATAGAATATCTATTTTTTCTTCGCTTAACGAAACTATTTCTGGAACCAGCAATAATTGTGCTCTTAACGGTTCATTATAAAGCGCTTTTTTTAATTTTTCATAAACTATTCGTTCATGAGCGGCATGTTGGTCAATTATAATAATACCGTCTTCTGTTTGCGAAATTATATAATTCTTGTGTATTTGTGCTCGGGCAGCCCCTAAAGGAAAAGAGCTATTCATTTCTGCTTGCTCAACTTCTTCTGCCGACTGCGCAATAGCCGTTGGTGCATATGCTGTTTCTATTAATAGGGGAGCCGTTTCTTGTAGCTGTGCATAGCTAAATCTGTTTTCTGGTTGCAGCGTGCTACGCGGCGCATAAGAAGGAGGACTCGGCGCTATAAATGCGTTGGCCATAGCCTCACTAGCGGCAACGCTAGGCCGTACTCCTACGCCAGTTAATGCATTTTTTATAGCGCTAATTATAGCAGCTCTTACAAGGGAAGGATCGCGAAACCGTACATCGGCTTTTGCCGGATGTACGTTAACATCTACATCCTCTACAGCTAGCTCTAGAAATAAAACGCATACAGCGTAGCGATCTTTAGTAATAACATCACTATAGGCAGCTTTTATTGCACCTAATATTAATTTATCACGAATGGGCCGTTTATTCACATAGATAAATTGCGACTGGTTGTTGCCTCTATTAAAATTAGGGATACAAGTAAATCCAGATATTTTTATATTTTGGTGCGTTAACTCAACTTTTACACAATGTTCTTCAAAATCTGTTCCTAATATATCGCAGATTCTTTGCAGTCTGGCTTTACTTAACTCTGAAGCTGGATTGGTTGAGTTGTAAGTTATTGTTTGCCTGTCGGTGCCGTTTAGTGTAAAGGCTATTTCTGGATAAGCCAAAGCAATATTTTTTACAATTTGTGTTATCGCCATGCTTTCAGTTTTGTCGCTTTTCATAAATTTTAAGCGAGCTGGTGTTACATAAAATAAGTCACGTACCTCAATAACAGTTCCCTGGCTGCATGAAGCTGGTCGTATCTCGGAAATACTACCAGCATTAACATTTATTTCAAAACCAGTTTCGGCATTCGCGGTATGTGACACCAAGCGTAATTTAGCAACTGAACCGATAGAGGGCAGCGCTTCGCCGCGAAACCCTAAATGCTGTATATCATGTATATTCTCATGAAATTTAGATGTACAATGACGGGCAATAGCAAGCTTTAATTCTTCACTCGGGATGCCTGTGCCATTATCCTTTACCCTTATCAAACCCTTACCACCAGAGGATGTAAATATCTCAATCTGCGAGGATTGTGCGTCTATAGCATTTTCTATCAACTCTTTTACTACGCTAGCTGGGCGCTCAACTACCTCGCCAGCGGCTATTTGGTTGATAACAGTTTCACTTAACTGCTGAATGGGCATTTATACACCAAATTAGTTTAACTTTAACTATAAAGGATCATATGATATATTCAGCTACAAAGCAATCAAGAAAAGGGTAAATAATGAATAGTAGCCATGGTTTGCTTGCAGATTCTGATATAAAACTGCTCATAAGCACTACCGCTATTACAAGCGATAACGCGATTGATAGCACGCAGATTCAACCAGCAAGTTTAGATTTGCGCTTGGGGCGAGTAGCCTATAGAGTTAGATCCTCTTTTTTGCCAGGGGCTGACCATTGTGTAGAAAAAAAGCTTAGTCAGCTTAAGATTCATGAAATTGATCTAACACAAGGGGCTGTGCTGGAAACAAATGGTGTTTATATCGTTCCATTGTTAGAAGAGCTTAATTTACCGCAAGCTATTGCTGCGATAGCGAATCCTAAGAGTTCTACGGGGCGTTTGGATGTGTTTACACGTGTTATAAGCGATTTTAGTGAATGTTTTGATAAAATTGTAAGGGGATATAAGGGGTGCTTATATTTAGAGATTTGTCCGCGTACTTTTCCTATATTGGTTAGAACTGGCTCAAGACTTAGTCAATTGCGGTTTCGTAAAATTATAGAACCCAGCGTTAGTAGGATATTAATTGATGATTTGCCATTGCGCGTGGATTTATCTAGTGAGCTAATGGGCTATCGAGCTAAAAGACATACCAACGCCATAGATGTAGATAAAGTAGCGTCGTATGACATAAATGAATTCTGGGAACCTTTGTATAATAGCTCTAATGAGCTTATTTTAGAACCAGATCAGTTTTACATTTTGGCTTCGTATGAATATGTAGAGATAGGCTGTAGCCTAGCAGCAGAAATGATTCCATTTGACCCGTTAATAGGTGAGTTTCGCGTGCATTATGCCGGATTTTTTGACCCGGGCTTTGGCTTAGGAGAAATGGGGAAAAGTCGAGCTGTGCTTGAAATGCGTAGCCATGAAGTGCCATTTATGTTGTCGCACAAACAAATAATTGGTAAATTGCTATTTGAGCCTATGCTAACCGTACCGCAAAAGCTCTATGGGCTAGATAGTGGATCAAACTATCAGGGACAAAAATTAAAATTAGCTAAACAATTTTTTTAAATAGCTTTTAATCGTTCTCCTTTTATTGCCTTTTGATAAGTTGTAGCTCGTTTAATGAGCCTGTTGGCGCCATCTTTGCTCAATGGGTCTTGATATGGATGCGGGTCAAAAGGCGGTAAATTATTATCATCGCTGAATAATTGTGTTAGGGAATCTTGCCAGTTTTTAGGGTTGGGCGCGCTAACTGGTTCTGCTGGTTGATCTTGTGATTGTAGTTTTTTTAGCTGCATAAGCTCTTCTGTTAAAAAAGTTAATTTTGCTAAAATCTGTGAGCTTATTTCTTTTCTGGCTTCATATTCTGCTAAAAGTGCTATGCTGATGTTGTCTAATTTTTCATTTATAATTTTTATATCTTCATGGGCCATATCATAGTTTTTTACTATTGTAGAGTTTTCAAGTTTATTTGCTTCATCAAAATTATTTATTTTGCCCAGCATATTTTGCAATTGGTTATTGATGTCAGCAAAAATAGGATTCGAGGCTGCAGAGCTGGCAGCAGGGGTGTCACCACCTTGGTCAATATTATTGAATATTTCTTTATAACTAAGTTGCTGGCTGTGCATTTATAAATCCTATATGGCTATTCATTAATTAAACGCTATACCTTGAAACGCCTACAATGGTGCCGCATGTCGGACTCGAACCAACGACCCCATCATTACGAATGATGTGCTCTACCAACTGAGCTAATGCGGCCGCTAGGAATATTAAAACTAATATTCACAATATCATTATATTTATCTATAAATGTGCTAAAAATCAAGCAAAGAAAGTGATAAAATAACGGCTAGGCTGTTAAAGCCAATAAATAGCTTGTTAAACGTAGTAGGAGCTTGACTATGGAGATAGAATCGTTAAATGAGCAGTTAATTGATACGCAATTACATTTGATGCAATTGCAACGCAGCGTAGATGAGTTATCACATTTAGTGCTCGAGCAGTGGAAAATTATGACTAGCCAAAGCAATTCTTTAAAAAAACTTAATGATAAATTGCGCCTGCTAGAGGAATCTTCGTTGGGACAAATCGCTATAACTAAGCCACCGCATTGGTAGATTAGCTTTAAAATTGTGCAGCAAAGCGCCTTTTGGTATTTAAAGGCAGTAACCCATACAGGCTCAAACTTAGCAGGGCTAATATTATGGCTATTGGCACTCGTAATAATGCATTATTTGGGTCAATATGCCACGATATTATGTTGGGATGTTTGCTCATGATAAGGTAAATAAGGCTCCAACTATCCGTATAAACGATATGCTTGCTGGTTAATGATTGCTGTATATCAATCACGCCTATCATTATGCTACATATGGATAGCAAAAAGGCTAGAGCCCGCCCAAGGCGTGTTATCATGATTATCTCCGTTTGCGATTACTTTCTTATAATGTCTTAGGAGAAAAAATGTTGCATTTTATAAATAATTTATCTATATGTGTAGTTGGGTAATTTGGAGAGGTGGCCGAGTGGTTGAAGGCGCACGCCTGGAACGCGTGTATGCGGGAAACCGTATCAAGGGTTCGAATCCCTTTCTCTCCGCCATTGACCTAAAACGAACTTTCATATGCCCGAGATGGCATAGCCTCAAAAGCCCAGCATTTGCGGGCTTTTTCGCTGTTTGCAATTGACTTCCTCTCTATAAAAACACCCCGTTTTTCTCTAATTTTCCTCCTATATATGCCCCCTTCCTGAAAAACACCGTACTTGGAAAAGCGAAGTACGGAGCTTTTAGTCATGGGAAATCAAGGGCTTGGCAATTGACCAGTTCGCACCAGTCTATGCCTGTCATTGACTACTCATCAGGTGAGATATGAAACTTAGAGCGATAGCAAACGTGGTTTTTGTGATCTTTGTAATCCTCAAATGGATCACTGTCATATATGCCGAAGAACTTTTGAAAAACCTTCTTCAGTTCTTGTTTTTGCTTTTTCTGGTTTCGGTTGGCTTTCGGGTTATCCCATGTGAATTGGCCACGCTCATCTGCAAAGCCTTCCAGCAAATTCCATTGTTTATTGGGAGATGCTGTTCGGCCATCAGCCATGCCCATCTGGGTAAAATTATAAACTTGAGAAACCCTATTGTTGCCAGTGTTGCAAGTAACACGAACTGTATGCCCATCAGTAAATTTAATCGTAATATTGGACCACTCGGAATCGGCTGGAGTTGGAAATAAGACGCAGCTCACTTCTGGCATTGGATCTTCTTGGTCTTCATGGAAGGCAGAAAATGCTTCTAATGCTTTGGCGGTATCGATTAGTGTGTCTGTATTAGTCAAATCTTGCAGGCTAATCAAAGCAGAGCCTTTAGCGCGGATAGCATTTATCTTGGACTGACTGATGTTGTCGATAGACGGCATAAGCAAAATGGCTGATCCATCAAGGCCAATCACATGATTAATTATACCTTCCAGATCTCCATCGTGAATATCGACCCCAAAGAAAACTGGATAACGAATGGTGCCTCTAGGAATATAGTGACCGACTCTTATACAGCTTGAAGTACCGTCAATAGTTTGCACATCTTTAAAAATTGATATGTTTTGTGCGAGCTCAGCAATCAGAGCTGCTATTTTCTTTAAGTTTAGAGAAAATATCCGTCTGTCGTTATTTGATATTACTAATTCTGGACAGTTCGATGAATCATCATTGCATACGGCCAATAATTTGCCGTTGGGCATTTCGCAAATACGTCTACCGCAGC
Source organism: Bartonella sp. TP (assembly GCF_030406085.1). Classification (NCBI taxonomy): domain Bacteria; kingdom Pseudomonadati; phylum Pseudomonadota; class Alphaproteobacteria; order Hyphomicrobiales; family Bartonellaceae; genus Bartonella; species Bartonella sp. TP. Next base: position 375,533 of record NZ_CP129002.1, on the reverse strand, counting down.
AACACCCATTTTCACAGTGAAGGTTATCATCAAGAACTGTTGTGCTATCGAACAGCGATTTGATTATCTCTGTTTGACCAAAATGCCTGACTAAAAATGCGTGATTATGTTCATGCCGAGGCAGCTTCGCGAGCGTTTTCCACATATTGTGATGCCTCTTGTCTTGGATTTTTTGGAATAATTAATTGCTGATCATTGATCCAATCTTCAATAATCAAACTGTCTTCATCTCGACCAAAGGTGGCTTGGTTTCCGGAACGAATGCCAACCTTACGCGGTGTATTGCTGCCTTCAAAGCGGACACTAAACTTAGCGTAAATGATGTTTGCTTTGCTTGTGCTCTCAAGCCCATTTTTTCTTATCAGTGTACCTAAAAGGTTTCCAGATTTTCTAATCTCAATTTCACCGCCCCAATCATATTGCAATTCCACAAGCTTGACGTCTTCAATACCATCTACAGAAGCAAAGTTATGAGCTGCAGTTTGAATCTCGCGCAATTTATCAAGTGAGAAGACTTTCTTTTCGTCAAAATAAGATTCACTTCCGAAGATGTGTTTTCCGATACAGCGCAGATATTCTGGCAGCTGGCCTTTTTTTCCATCAGTTCTCACACTGATGTCGTCAGTGTTACAATTATAAATCAGCAGATCATGACATTGCGGATTATAAAAAACGCTTTCCGTTTCGCCATCTTTCATTTTCAACTCTCGCTTTAGCGGCTTGCCATACTTGATTACAATGCTAACGCGATGACCTTGCGGAAACATATAAACCCGACAATTTCTAAGACGATTATTGCTGGCAAACCACTCATCGAGTTCCGACTGCAGAGCAGTGATGCCATCCTCAGTGACGTTTGGAAAATCTCGCTTTTGTCCTTGTCCTCCCCAGAAGAAGCTAAAGCCTCTGTAGTTTTTAACCAAAGCCTTGGCATACTCGGTATGAAAAAGATCCTCTTGGTTTAGAAAACAATAAAGCGCAATATCTGCAGGAGAACTGTCTGGCTGGTAATCAATCGTAATATTTTGATTTTTAGCTGCGAGCAAAAGAGAATCCATTGCATCCTGACTAGACATTTCCGTTATCAGCTGCAACGCTTCCATTAACTCATTGGTTTCATCAGAATCTTGAACGCTTTCACTGGGACTGATAAATGCTTTTGTCACCTCTTCAAAATTCAATGCCCCATTCTCAAGGCTAATGTTATGCGCCTTAAAAAAGTCTGGAAACCTCTTAAATAATTGAATGAGAAGCCCGGCATCCAACTCGCCCAAGCTGTCTACATTTGTGAATACCTTTGGATTATATCTCGACATCGCCAATCTCCTGTTTCGTCGTTACAGGGTTGGCCTCGGTGTCAACACCCGAGCAGACGTGTAAGACCTTCCCAATTATTTTAAGTTCATCCTGTTGTCCTATGATGATGGGTTTTAGTTTCTGATTTTCAGGGCGCAGCTCAATATGCTCCCCCTCAATACTCAGCCGCTTTACAGTGGCTTCTTCGCCGATCATGGCCACCACAATATCGCTGTTTTCAGCAATTGGTTGCCTACGCACGACAACGTAATCTCCCTCGAAAATATCAGCATCAATCATGCTGTCGCCTTGCACTTTGAGCGCAAAGCATTTTCCGCGCAGAACATTATCCGGCACCATGACCTGACCAATCTGATTTTCAATGGCAAGAATCGGTTGACCAGCCGCGACCACCCCCAAAACGGGAACGGCAGTCAGATTGATTTTATCCGGTGTTTGCGCGTGAAGGATTTCGATGGATCGCGCTTTTCGCGCCTGTCTGCGAATATAGCCTTTATCTTCCAGCCGCTTGAGTCCTTCAAACACGCTGGGTGCTTTCACACCCAATTCCACAGCAAGCTCTTGTACCGTGGGTGACATCCCCATAGCACGTTTCAGGCGTTCAATGGCCTGTAATAGCGTATTCTGTGCGTTTGTCAGTTGCTCCATAGCATCCTTTCAATTTTGGCTGATGACCTAATATAAATTAGGCTTTTGATTTTCACAAGCCTAATTTAATTCAATGCACAGCATTGACTGAACCGACAGTTTCAAAGTCATTTCAGTAAGTAACTCCTTGAACGACGCAATAATTTTCAAGGAGGAACGCCCATGTCTTCACTTTCCCCAAACCTAATAAATGAGCGAGATCGCCGCACCGAAGTGGCCCGTTTGCTGGCGCTTGGCATCCTGCGCCACAAGATCCGTCTGAACCGTCAAAAAGAAGCAACAAATCCCTCTAATTCATTGGACTTACAAGTTTTTCCAAGCGTTCATGCCCATGACGAAGAACCAAAAAACCAAGGAGTTCCTAATGAGTCATGAGAACAAAGATCTCACCGAAAGAGAGCGATTACAAATCAAGCTAGGCCAGCTTCCTGCCGCGCTTGTCTCCGATGCAGATCGGCAAAAGGAGGTCGCCCATATTGTCGGGCTGGGATGGCAACGCCTCCGCTTGAAACACAAGAAAAAAGCAGAATCGCAGGAGGTGAAGAATGGATAAAACGCTTCTGGCACGTGTGTCCGCACTTCCAAATATGCCGTTATCAGACCTAAAGACATTATGGCGCGATGTATATCAGGATGAACCACCCAGCGGACATAAGAGCCACATTGTTCGCAGACTTGCCTATCGCCTGCAGGAGCTTGCTTACGGAGTTGATCCGCAGATCGAGAACCGCATTGAACAGCAAGCCAATGATTTATTCGGCCCCAATAAATCAAGAAATGGCAAAAAAGCCAAGCCGAAGCGCAAGACACAATATCAGCGCCCCATCCCCGGTACCAAACTGGTTCGGGAATATAAGGGCATTGAATATCAGGTCACCATTTTAGAAGAAGGCTATGAATATGCAGGCTGCCTATACAAAAGCCTGTCTAAAGTCGCGCTGGCCATAACAGGCAGCAGCTGGTCTGGACCTGCCTTCTTCGGATTAAACAACAAGGCACAAGGAGTCAAACATTGAGCACAACCACACCGAAAAAACGATGCGCGATTTATACACGCAAATCTACCGAGGAAGGCTTGGACATGGAGTTCAACAGCCTTGATGCACAGCGCGAGGCTTGTGAAGCCTATATCGCCTCGCAAAAGCATGAAGGCTGGTTCCAGCTTCCAGATTACTATGATGATGGCGGCTTCACAGGCGGCAACATGGATCGCCCGGCTTTGAAACGCCTGATGGACGACATCAAAAGCGGCCTGATTGATACGGTTGTCGTGTACAAGGTTGACCGCTTGTCGCGCTCCTTGGCTGATTTTGCCAAGTTGATCGATCTATTTGATGAGCACAAAGTGTCCTTTGTCTCTGTGACCCAGCAGTTCAACACCACGACATCAATGGGCCGACTGACGCTAAACATCCTGCTCAGCTTTGCCCAGTTTGAGCGTGAAGTGATCGGCGAACGTATCCGCGATAAATTGGCAGCATCCAAACGCAAAGGCATGTGGATGGGCGGTGTTACGCCCATGGGATATGTTGTGAAAAACCGTGAGCTTGTGATTGAGCCTGACGAGGCTGAAGGCATCCGCAAAATATTCGACCTGTTTTTGATGACCAAGTCGCCCACAGAGATGGCAAAGATGTTGCCGCGCATGGGGGTGTTAAGCAAGAAGCGCACAACCAAGAACGGACGTGTTATCGGTGGCAAAGCACTGGATAAAGGCGGTCTCTATAAGATTCTGCAAAACCCTATCTATATCGGCAAGATCAAACATAAAGATAAAATCTACGAAGGCCGCCATCCAGCCATCATCGATATGGATACGTGGAATAAAGTCCGTGCCACCATGAAAGAAAATACCATCAATCGAGGTGCTATCACGCGGAAGAAAACCAAGGCCATTTTAATGGGGCTTTTGAAGTGCGGTGAATGCGAATGTGGATTGGTAGCCAATCACACCCGCAAAAAAGGTGGCAGGCTTTACCGCTATTACACCTGTGAGCACTACCGCAAAGGCATTAACCCGGATTGCAAGGTTCGCAATGTCAGCGCCAATGAAATGGAGGCATTGATATTAAATCAGCTCCAAGCCGTTTTTGCCGCACCAGAGATGATCATGGAAACGTGGCGTGAAGCACAAAAAGAGGATGAGACCATCACGGAGCATGAGGTTTACAGCAACCTGAATGACATTGTCCCAATCTGGAAAGAACTCTATCCAGCGGAAAAACAGCGCATCCTTGAGCTGATGATTGAAAAAGTCATAGTCAATTATGAGTTTGTCGACATCCGGATCAGGGCTGCAGGCATGGATAGTCTGGCCCGAGAGTTGGATGAGCAAGACAAACGGCTGCAAGGCATTTCAACCAAAAAACTGGAGGAGCAAGCATGGATAAATGCGTAAAAATGATGGCGAATAACACCATCTCAATTCGAGTACCCATGCGGATCAAGAAATGCGGTGGTAAGAAAATGATTATTTTGCCCGAAGGCTATCAAATGACCCCGCCACAAGAAGCACCCAAGCAAGACGAAACACTCGTAACAGCCTTGGCCAAAGCCTATTACTGGCAAAACCTGCTTGATACGGGGCGCTATAAATCCATCGATGACATGTCGCGCCAACGCCAGATCAATTCCTTTTATATGTCGCGGATACTGCGCCTCAATCAACTCGCCCCCCAGATTAAAAAAGCCATCTTGGACGGCACACAGCCGCGCCAGTTAAGCCTGCAAGATATGCAAACCCCATTTCCCGATATTTGGGATGAGCAATTAAAGCATTTTGGATTTGCCTAATTCCGCTTCGGTGAAATTTCACCAAACACCTTGAAATTTTTTTCAAAAAAATTTGCACCCACCAAAGCCCCGCATAACGGGGCTTTTTTCGTTTTTGCGCCCTGAGTAACACACCGATTTTCAGGGCCTCCAGTGAGTTTTCGCCAGTCCCAGTTGACCCGCCCGCGTGGCGGCTAACCGCAACTGGAGATGAAAACCATGAGCAAAAACAAGTACCAAGGAATTGATCCTTATGTCGTAAACCAAGTCCGTTATCACGCACGCAGCCTGATGCGGCACTCTGCCATTCATGGCGTAGAAGTCGAGGACCTCGAGCAAGAGCTGATGCTGGACTATCTATCCCGCAAGCAGGCTTATGATCCTGAAAAAGCAAAATGGTCGACCTTTGTTGACCGCATCCTCAACCACAAATGTGCGAGCCTGATTGAAGCAGCCCGCGCACAGAAACGTGGGTCCGGCGTCAGTGACTTTTCACTAGATGCATGGCTTGAGGATAAGGACGGCGAAGACAACGCCTTGCCTGATCCTGCAACCGAACACCTGATCAGCCGCGATCTTCAAATTGATCTTGAACAAGCTGTTCAGCAGATGCCGCCGCATCTGGTGTTGCTCCTGGTTGATTTGCGGACGCTAAGCATCAGTGAAATCTCACGCAAAACCAAAACCCCACGCTCAACCCTCTATGGGACGCTGTCCGAACTTCGCGGATCGCTGAAGGAGCGTGGCTTTGCGGAATATCTGCACTGAGCCGCCGACAGTTTTTGAGCCCTCTCGGTAAGTAACTCCTTGAAGGCAAAAAAAACATGCCGGGTTCTCGCGGAAATACAAGACCCCACAAGGAAATACCGCGACCGCTTTGCTCTTTGGGCGGCGTCAGAACCCGGCAGCCGAAATGACACGACCAAAGAGCAAATTTTAACCCACGAAATCAAGGAGGTTTCATGTTTAAACCATCGTTACAAAAGCTGATTAAAGACAGCCTTTACGCCAAATATGTTCCGGCATTTATTCAAATCCCGGCGCTTGGTGCCATAGAAGAAGACACCACCAAACCAATCCATGAAGCAACTCTGGATGATCTGGCCTTTGCCGCACAGGCATTGGATAAGGAGCAAAGCGCCATTTATAAGCGCTTGGCTGCCATCCGTGAGCTTTACACAGAAGCGCGTGCCAAAGGCGCATTAGGCGCTGAAAACATTGTGGACGCACTCTCCCGCAAAGGAGGTGCCCAATGAGCCTTCCTATCATCTCAGCCGATGAACGCTTGAAAGAAACCAAAGGCATCAAAGGATGCATCTTCGGTAAAAGCGGTATCGGCAAAACATCATTGCTTTGGACACTTCCTGCTGAAAAGACACTGTTCTTTGATCTTGAGGCAGGCGATCTGGCCATTGAAGGTTGGCAAGGCGATACCATTCGTCCCCGCACATGGCAGGACTGTCGTGATATTGCAGCCTTTATTGGTGGCCCGAACCCGGCCTTGCGTGATGAGCAGCCATACAGTCAAGCCCATTATGATGCGGTCACCGCTAAATACGGTGATGCCGGAGCACTCGATAAATACGACACGATCTTCATCGACAGCATCACCGTTGCCGGACGCTTGTGTTTCAACTGGTGCAAGGGCCAGCCACAGGCATTTTCTGACAAAACAGGCAAACCTGATACGCGTGGTGCTTACGGCCTGCATGGTCAGGAAATGATCGCGTGGCTTACACATCTCCAGCACACACGTGGCAAGAATATCTGGTTTGTCGGCATCTTGGACGAAAAGATCGACGACTTTAATCGCCGCTTTTTCCAGCCGCAAATTGAAGGCAGCAAAACTGCATTAGAGCTTCCCGGTATTGTCGATCAGGTCATCACCATGACCGAGATGAAAAGCCCCGAAGGCAAGTCATTCCGCGCCTTTATCTGCCACACCATCAATGATTCTGGATACCCGGCCAAAGATCGCTCCGGTCGTCTTGATCTGATGGAAGAACCACATCTTGGCCGCCTCATGCAGAAGATTGCAGGCAAAGCCAAGCCTGCTGCCGAACGCCTCACGTTCTCAATTGAACAGGATGCGCCTGCCAGCAGCACCCCCGATTCCCAAAAAAATAACGAAACACAAGGAGGCCAAGAATGAGTTGGAACGATTTTAATAGTGCAGATGATCAAAGCGGATTTGATGTCATTCCAAAAGGAACGCTGGTTAAGGTCCGTATGACCATTAAGCCCGGTGGTCATGATGATGCATCACAAGGCTGGACGGGTGGCTGGGCAACACGCAGCAACACCACAGGTGCCGTGTATTTGAACTGTGAGTTTGTGGTGCTGGAAGGCAAATATGCCCGCCGCAAAATCTGGAGCCTGATCGGGCTTTACAGTGCCAAAGGACCGGATTGGGCTAATATTGGCCGCGCCTTTATCAAAGGGATATTGAACTCCTCTCGCGGCGTGTCCAACAAGGATAATTCGCCAGCCGCCCAGAATGCTCGCCGTATCAACGGCCTTGGTGATCTGGATGGCGTCGAGTTTGCCGCCCGCATTGATATTGAGAAAGACCAGAACGGTGACGACAAGAACGTCATCAAACTGGCTATCACACCGGACAACAAGGAATACGCCTCCCTGATGGGCGCTGTATCCGGTGCAGCTTCTGCGCCTCCGTCTAGTGGCAATCAGTCTACGAGTTCTGCCAGCAACCTGCCGTCATGGGCGCAATGATAAGGGGGCGGCATGTTACTCAGACCAAGACAAAAGGAGCTCGTCTCCAAGACTGTTGATGCGCTTTATACCCACGGCAATACGCTTGCGGTCGCGCCAACAGGCGCAGGCAAAACGATCATGCTATCAGCAGTGCTTGGACGCATGTTTGACCGCGATATTGAGCGTGCCTGCGTGCTTGCTCACCGTGATGAACTGACCTTTCAAAATGAAGGTAAGTTCAAACGCGTAAATCCATCGCTTTCTACCAGCATTTTCAATGCGAATGAGAAAAGCTGGGATGGCCAAGTGACCTTTGCCATGGTGCAAACTCTCTCGCGGGAGAGCAACTTGCAATCATTGCCGCCGCTTGATGCATTGGTGATTGATGAAGCCCATCACGCTCGTGCTGACAGCTATATGCGGGTGATTGAGCACGCTCAAATTATCAACCCCAATTTGAAGCTACTGGGCATGACTGCCACGCCGAACCGTGGAGATAAAAAAGGTCTGCGCCCAATCTTTTCCAACGTGTCGGACCAGATCACAGTTAAAGAGCTGATCGCTTCCGGTCACCTTGTGCCGCCACGCACTTTTGTCATGAATGTGGGCGTTCAGGAAGAACTGAGCAAAGTCCGTAAAACCGCCCTTGATTATGATATGGGCGCGGTCGCCGACATCATGAACACCCGTCCGATCAATGATGCGGTGGTTCAGCACTGGAAAGAAAAAGCCGGAGATCGACAAACCGTCGTATTCTGCTCCACCGTTGAGCATGCGCGGGATGTTATGGCCAGCTTTATTAGCGCGGGCATCGCCACAGGCATGATCTGGGGTGATATGAGCGAAACAGATCGCTCTGATACCTTGGCAGCTTACGGCAAAGGCGATCTACAAGTGATCGTGAATGTCGCTGTGCTGACCGAAGGCTGGGACCACCCGCCAACATCCTGCATCGTTTTACTGCGCCCAAGCTCTTACAAATCCACCATGATCCAGATGATCGGGCGCGGTTTACGGACAGTCGATCCGGCTGAGTTTCCCGGCATCATCAAAAAAGACTGTGTTGTACTCGACTTTGGCACATCGACACTGATGCATGGCTCGCTGGAACAAGAAGTCCAGCTGGACGACCAGTTTATTGAAGGCGATGCGCCATACAAAGACTGCCCGGAATGCGGCGCTGATGTGCCGCTCGCCAGTAAGGAATGTCCGCTATGTGGCTATATCTGGGAGGGAGAGCCCGAGGCTGATACCACGCAAACCGCTGATTTCCACATGACGGAGATCGACCTCCTTAAGCGCTCCAGCTTCCTTTGGTGCGATTTACGCGGCGATGATCAGTATTTCATTGCAACCGGCTTTGAGGCTTGGGGCGGTGTCGTTGTGTTTCAGAATATGGCCAGCCTCAAACTCGCAGGCTGGCAAATTGAAGGGTTTTATCGGTTTCAGGGGGATGCCCCTTAATCAGCATACTAAATTACGAGGTTCTCATGTTTGCTTGCGTCCACATGCTTCACAATCCATTTATGCCAGCACGCGGACGCGATATTTTTGCGGTCGATCATCCCATCACCATTCGTGAATGGCTTGATGAAGCGGGCATCATAGAATTTGAACGCCCAACCATTTGTTTATTTAATGGCGAAGCGGTGCTTCGCGATCAATGGTATAAGATCACCATTGGTCTGTCTGATGTCGTCACCTTTATCACGCTGCCCCAAGGCGGCGGTGGTGGGGGCGGTAAGATTTTACGATCCGTACTGACCATTGCTGTCATGGTTGCGGCCCCTTATGCAGGAGCTGCGCTCGCCGGAGCAATCGGTGTCACCAGCACTGTTGGGGTGGCATTGGTAACCGCTGGTGTTGCGTTTGCTGGAAGTGCACTGTTGAATGTGTTGGTGCCGCCGCCTGTGCCATCCACCAGTTTGAATAGTGGCTTTGGTAATACATCCGCAGCCAGCCCGACTTATTCACTGCAAGCCCAAGGCAATCAGGCGCGATTAAGTCAGCCGATCCCGGTGGTCTATGGTCGGCACATTGTCTATCCCGACTTGGCCGCAACGCCATATTCGCTGTATCAGAATAACGAGCAATATTTGCATCAACTGCACTGCATTGGTCAGGGAGAATATGATCTGGAGCAAATCCGTATTGAGGATACGCCGATCAGCTCCTTTGAAGAAATTGACTATGAAATCGTGCAACCCGGCGATGCCGTCACGCTATTTGATACGGATGTCGTCACTGCACCCGAGGTCGCAGGACAAGAATTACTCAGCACAGGTGATGGTGGTGATTGGGTTGGGCCTTTTGTGGCCAATCCTGCACAAACCAACTGCCACCAGATCAGCGTTGATATTGTCATGCCGCGTGGGGTCTATTACGCCAATGATAGCGGCGGCCTGAACAACCGCACCATCACATGGCAGTTTGAAGCGCGTCAGATCGATGATGACGGCACAGCAATTGGCGCATGGCAGACATTGGGGAGTGAAACCCTCACGGCAGCCACCAATACGCCGCAACGCATGACGTTTGATTATGCGGTCGCAGTTGGACGCTATGAAGTGCGGGCTCTGAGAACCGATGCCAAGGATACATCTGCCAGAGCCGGGCATGAGCTTCGCTGGGGCGGCTTAAAAGCTGTCTTGGATCAAACGCCTGATTTTGGAAACGTTACGCTCATCGCCATGAAAATGCGGGCCACGGATAATTTGTCTCAACGCTCATCACGGATGGTGAACTGCCTTGTCACGCGCAAATTGCCTATATGGGATGAAGCCACCGGATGGTCAGCACCACAAGTCACGCGCTCCATTGCATGGGCTCTCGCTGATATTGCTCGCAGTCAATATGGCGGCAAACTGGATGATAGCCGGATTGATCTGACGCAGCTCAAAGCGCTGGATGCCAATTGGCAATCTCGCGGCGATTATTTCGATGCGGTGTTTGATCAAACAGTCACGGTCTGGGAGGCATTGAGCCGAACGGCACGCTGTGGCCGCGCCGTGAGCTTCATGCAAAGCGGCACTGTTCGCTTTGTCAGAGATGAGCAACGCTCAATCCCTGTGGCCTTGTTCAGTCCTCGTAATATCGTGAAGAACAGCCTCAAAATCCAGTATCTGCTGGCCAGTGATGATACAGCGGATAGCGTCACAGTGGAGTATTTCTCAAAAGAGACATGGCAAACGGCAGAAGAAACCGTCAGCCTGCCTGATAGCACCAGCGATCAACCCGCCCGGGTGCGATTGTTTGGCTGCACTGAAAAAGCCCAAGCTATCCGCGAAGGCAAATATATGGCCGCCGCCAATCGTTATCGTAGACGCTTGGTGACCTTTCAAACAGAGCTAGAAGGCTTGATCCCCACCTATGGTGACCTGATCGCCATAGCCCATGATATGCCAAGCTGGGGCCAAGGTGCCGAGGTTATTGCGGTTGATGACAATGTTTTGAGCTTATCGGAGCCATTGGAATGGTCCGAGGAGCTTGGGGATCACTTTATCAGCCTGCGTAAAGCTGATGGCAGCGTTTCTGGTCCGTTGCTTGTTCTACCCGGTGAAACACCCAATCAGGTGGTTTTGCAGGATGAGCTCGACTTCACGCCCTACACTGGTGAGCTGCAGGAGCGCACGCACATTGCCTTTGGCGCTGGCGAGAAATGGAGCACGCTGGCCCGCGTCACGGCTGTTCGGCCTCGCGGCGAGCTGGTTGAAATCAGCGCCGTTGCTGAAAACCCTGTCGTCCATACCGCCGACCAATAATCTTTAAAAACAGGAAGAATAATCATGACCGCTGATAACCATCAGCGGCAGGACGATATGGTGTGCCTGCCGCGTACAGAATTTGAGTCTCTGCTGGAGCAAGCTGCCTGCCGAGGGGCCAGAAAAGCCCTGAAAGAAGTTGGCTTGGCTGATGAAGAAGCCGCTCACGACATCCGTGATTTACGTGATCTGGCGGGCTCAATCAAAACCATGCAACGCACCTTTCTGCAAACCATCGTGCGCTGGATCACCATTGGTCTTCTGGCGCTCTTGGTCGCAGGTGTGGCTGCAAAAATTGGACCCTTCACCCCCAAATAAACAGGAGAAAAACTATGCTGACATTACTTGGAAGCCTGCTGGGCTTTTTATCATCCGCGTTCCCGGATTTTTTGAAACTTTGGCGTGACCACGCCGACCGCAAACATGAGCTGGCCATTCTGGATCGCCAGATGGAGGCGCAACGCCAAGGCCACACACAGCGCCTTGAGGAAATACAGGTGCAGGCCGATGTGGCAGAAAGCAAGGCGCTCTATGCTCATGCCAGCCAGCCCAGCGGAGTAAAATGGGTGGAGGCACTGCGAGCATCGGTGCGTCCGATCATCACCTACGCGTTTTTCATTCTGTTCGCCACCGTCAAAACCGCTGCGCTGTTCAAGCTGCTGGATCAGGGTGTCGGTATTACCGACGGACTGATTGCCGTGTGGGACGGCGAAACACAAGCGTTGTTTGCTGCTGTCATGTCCTTCTGGTTTGGGCAACGTGCCTTGGCCAAGTTCCGCTCAAATCCTTGAAAAACATGATCTTATTCACTTGATAAGCGCCCGGAATGAAGCGTTACTGTAAGTGTAAAAAGCAATAGAAAACAAGGAGATAACACCATGAGCAAACTATTTTACAAGGCAATGATTGAGGATGTTCAAAACGAAAAATGCACAGACGCAGAGCTGGAAGCGCTGCTGAATGCCTTTGAATACATGGTCAAGAAAATGGCCACCACACTGGCCCGTAAAGCTTGGTACGCACTGGAAGATTACGCCACTGCCAAACAATACGGCATTGACCGCTTTACGCTGATGATTGAGCGCAAAGAGGTCCTTGGGCAAGAGCAATGGCATGGCGTTTTTGAATATGGGAGCAAGAACCTGAAAGTTGTAGGAACACTGGAAAAATGAGACACATCACACAAAACGGACTGGACCTGATCAAACGGTTCGAGGGCTTCTCTCAGACCGTTTATTTTTGTCCGGCTGGTTATCCCACCATCGGCTATGGTCACGTTGTAAAAGACGACGAGGACTTTGCAGCAGGTATTGATGAAGCACAGGCCGAGGAGCTTTTACGCCAAGATGCCCAGATCGCAGAGCGTGCCGTCCTGCGCCTGATTAACGTACCGCTGACAGATGGTCAGTTCGATGCGCTGGTGTCATTCACCTATAATCTTGGTGGTGGTGCGCTCCAACGCTCAACTCTGCGCCGTAAAATCAACCGCGAGGAACACGCCGAAGTACCAGAGCAATTCATGCGCTGGGTCTGGGCTGGTGGACGTAAGCTCAAAGGGCTTGTTCGGCGGCGGGCTGCAGAAGCTGGTTTTTATCAAACCAACTCAGCCTGAACCATGTATTCACTCATCAGTCCTTCAAAACTTCTATTTGAAGTAATTGCATTGTGTGGAATGAGAGCATAATGCCATGGCTTTCCACCATTCTCTTTGGCATGTTGCGTAGCATATTGACACCAACGAACAGCGGCCTTCTGTTTAGCCAAAACTGTGTCACTCTTCATCTCTGAGGCCATTTTAGGTTCACACAGATATTTGGCATCCGCCGTTTCAACTACAAAGTCCGGCTCATAAGAAACGCCATTTTTATATTCAATTTGGAATACGCCCGGCGCTGGCTTCATCCAGCGTATTACTTTCTTATCATCTTCCAAAATCTGAGCAAACCTAAGCTCACCATCTACCGAGTCAAATTTTTGTAGCGGATAACAGCATTTTGTAAAGCCACCGAAAACGATCTTTTTCACATCGCTTTTAATTTCTGGAATTGATCTGAAATCTCTAGGCGCTGTACCTTGCTGAATAGTGCAGTTAAAGGGCTTCAATATTGTGAATCCTCTGCTAACACTTACCTGATAGTCCGTAGGTGTTTCCCAATAATGCTGCATCAGCTGTGCAACAATGAAGTCAGTTATTTTTCCTTGATTATGAATCAAAACATTTTCGACATCACTTTCGTCAGATAAATAAGACTTAAAGCGGCCAACAATCTGTCCTGCAAGCTTGTAAAGCAATTCAGCATGTTCGTCATAATCAACGAGGTCGTGGTCAATTAATCCTCTAATAACATAGTTTTCAAGGCTTTGCTCTTTGTCGTAGCCACCATCCCAAGAAAGCAAACTGCTTTTACTCGTACGCAACTGACGGATTAAAATTTCTTGGCTGACAGGCTGAAAGTTCAATCGTTCTAGACCATCAAGATCAAACTCATGAAATCCGTATGTTACATCGCGTGATGGAATCAGAACAATGTTTGGAATATCTATTGTTAGTTCTGCCAAATTTTTAGTAACAGTTTCCACGACCTCCTTAACAACTGCGTTTGCGGTATCTGGTTCTAACGCCAGAGAACCTTGATCTGGTCTAATGATTTCTGAGACTTCTTTGATAATTTGTTTTTGTATCTCAGGAGAAGATAGTTCCCTAGAGCTTTGCAGTCTTTCAAAACGCTTGGCAACTTCCATGGTGACCTCAGCAACTCTATGATGCTGTGGTGTTTTGAGTATTGTGTGTGTTGAAGTGTTTTGTTGGTGATGATAATCATTTCCAGACACGGAAGAACCAGTCAAAGCCATTGAAGCCATAGACGGAACGGCGATGGCTTGCGGTTTCTCAAACGGCACATCACCGCCGTTACCAATCTCAATTTTCTTCTTGATGATCGAATTGGGGTCATTGGCACGATCCACAATATCTTGGAATCTGTCATGAGCGATGATGGTCAGGCGATCAACCGCCTCAACACCTGTTCTACGGCCATATGGCAAGCGCAAGCCACGACCAATAGTTTGCTCTGTTAAAATCTCAGATGCCGAAGCACGAAGCGGAACGATGGTGTAAAGATTGGTTACATCCCAGCCTTCTTTCAGCTTGTTAACGTGGATAACAATTTCTGTGGGTTCGTTCGGGTCCTCAACGGATATCAGGCGCTGAATGTTTTCATCTTCTTCCGCACCAGATTGCTTGGAGTGAACCTCCGCAACCTTTCCTTTGTAGCGCCCCTCAAAGAAAGCATCGGATTCTAGCAGCTCACGTAACTGGCGAGCATGCTCGGTGTCTTGAGCCACCACAAGCATAAACGGTTTAACGATCTTTTTGTCATACTGTCGGGCATAAACATCAAGCTCGACTTTTACATGCTCATGGTGATGAATACCGTCTTCCAGTTTAATGCGTTCAAGCTGCTCAGCTGTATAGTTTTCAGGCTTAAAGTCTTTACGGGTAGCCACTGCAGGGTCTTTTACATACCCATCTTCCATAGCCTCAGATAATGAATACGCATAGATCGTATTTTTGAAATCAACGGGCGTTGATCCCGTGGTTTTCGGCGTAGCAGTCAGTTCAATCCCTAGCACAGGCTTCAACTCATTAATGGCGCTTGCACCAGCTGAGGCACGATAGCGGTGAGCTTCATCCATCAGCATGACCAAGTCTGGCAGGTTGGAAAGATACTCAAAATAGCTCTCCCCAATGGTCTCTTGCAGGCGTTTAATGCGTGGCGTACTTGATTTGGCAGCGCCTTTTTTATTCTCGGTCGCATTAATCTTTGAGATGTTGAAAATATTGATAAACGGGGTGTCGCTATCTTCAAACAAGCGGCCCTGACCACGGAAGTTATTAATATCAAAGCGCACACCTTTACCGCTATCATAATCCTCACCAGTAATGATGACTGGCGGGTTAGAAACAAACTCCTGAATGCCACGGAAAACGTATTTAGGGCTTTGAGGACTAAAATCTTCCTTCAGCTTTTCATAGATGGTCAGGTTGGGTGTCAATACAAAGAAATGGCGACTACGGCTGGTCAAATACAAGTAGCTAATAAACGCGCCCATCAGGCGAGTTTTACCCACCCCTGTTGCCAGTGCAAAACAGATGGACGGGAAGTCGCGTTCAAAATCCTGTACGGATGGATACATGCTTTTGATGACTTCAAGATCACGCTCAAGGTCCGGGTCTTTTGACAGTTCAATGCTTTCAAGCACACGAGCCAGAATATCAAGAGATTCATCCTGCGGGCGGCGCAGCGAGAGACGAGCAGATATGTTTCTTACAGTACGGTTCATAATTATGCCTCCTCACTTTCTTCTTCGAACAGGTCAGGCTCAGCTTGATCATCACTTTCTGCTGGCTGCAGTTTGGCGACATTCAGGCTGTAATCATCCTTGCCCCATTCACATTTTGTCAGAACCGCCCGCGGTATCTTTTTCAGTGTTAAATTATCAAAGGCTTCAGCATTAGCGTTGAATGCTTTGCAACAGATCAAAAGCGTTCGGTTAGGGCCAACTTCTTCGCTAATCGCCCGCAACTGCTCATGCGTGAGCGAGATGGTTGTGACATAGATGAAGTCGGTCTCCGTGGAGTGGCCATGCATCCAATAATGGCTTTCATCCGGCGCATAGGTGAAGCCCATATGCTTGCACATGGCTTCGGTCAGCATTCCGGCATTGTAATCCTTGCTGATAACCCAGTTGCCCCATTTATCCTTTTCCAGCATGGATGGTGCCAATCGGTAATAGCGGAATCCGCCGCCGCCTTTCCACTTCACATCCTTTGAAATGCCTGTTTGATCGCTGCCGTCTATAATACGCTTCATGCGTGGAATAATATGCGTATGGCACTGTTCGCCGAGCTCAACTGCAATCCATCTGCGCCCCATTTTGTGCGCGACCGCTGCTGTGGTTCCCGAGCCTCCAAAGGAATCTAAAACTAAATCGCCTTCGTTTGAGGTTAGTTCCAGACATCTTTTTATTAGCTTCTCAGGTTTTTTACCTTTTTTGAAAGTCACACCACCTTCTTTGGCAATGCCCTCCCATGAAATATCTGACCAGACGTTTGTAAGCAGCTTAGTTGCCGATAATTTTCCATCAACGTCAGATACGTTTTTTTCGTAAAAAGATAATTGTTGTCCATTTAAAATAAAGATGTCGTCATATCCATCTCGTTGCTGGCGATATACTACACCGGGATTCTCTTTAGAATTATTTTTTAGAGCCACTGTTTCTTGTCCAGCCCCACTGTCGCTGATCTCTGTTGGTCTAAAAACTTTATCAGCATTTTCAAAAACAAAATTATCTAAATCACGATCACTATAATTTACGCTTATTCGTTCAAGAAGATATTCATAGGCCCACAATTCAAATTCACTATTATCAAATTTTGAAAGTTTTGTTCTAAATTGGCCTGCAACATTCTTAACGTTAAGCATTATGCTGTATTTGAAATTTTCTTCAAAATATGCAGTTAATTCTTTTACAGACAGCCCATTTGCCTCCTTTTTAATCTGCTCAATAAACTTGCTTATATCGTTTAAGCGGTCAGAATTTATTTCCTCCAAAAAGGATATTTTAAGCGGCTTAATTTTCCAATTTTCGTATGCATCATTCTTGTTTGGAATGAATTTGCTATACGCAGTATCTCGGTCAGTTGGGATTCGCAGTGAACGCGACTCCCAAGATGTTTTCTTTTTTGCGTACCATAGTATGTATTCAGATGCTTTAAACACCCCTGGATTAACAGTGCTAAAAGCACTAGGAGATCTTGCTTCAACTGTTATTCTATTGATGAAATTATCCCGCCCAAAAACTTCATCTAAAATTACTTTTAAGTAATCCACTTCATTGTCATCAAGATGAACAAATATGCACCCATCATCGATCAACAAATTGTTTAAAATCGAAATACGTTGATGCATCAAATCCAGCCAAATTGAATGTTCCAATCCATCCTCATAGTTGTCAAAGGCGGCTCCTGTGTTGAATGGCGGATCGATATAAACGCACTTCACTTGCCCTGCATACTCGGCTTCCAGAGCTTTCAGAGCGAGTAAGTTGTCGCCAAAAATTAGTTTATTATCAAAGATATCTTTTTCTGTGATGCGCTCATTTACATGATAAGATTTTTCAGGGTCTTCCAGCAGGATGCGTGGCTCAAGCCGAGGGCGCTTGTCTTTCCCGATCCATGTTAATTCTAGTTTTTGTTTTTTACGGCTCATGTGATCGTCCTTAAATTAAATTCCAGCGGATGGTGAAGATTTCATCGGCTGTATGGGACAGCTTAAGCTTGGCTTCGATCTCTTCAAGCAATTCGTCCGATTTTTCATCCACTTGTTTACGGGTTTCAAAAAACTCCATCATCTTTTTGTCATGCTCTTTTTCGAGCTTTTTGACTTGGCGCTGGGCGGTCGTTTTTTCTTCCAGCGTTTTCAGGGCGCGGGCAGCCTTTTTCGCATCCTTGATTTCTTTTTCAAGGCGTTTCAATTCCTGATTAATGGCTTCCTTGGAATCCTCAGCCCAACGATCCAGTTTTTCCTGTTCTTCGTTGAAATATTCTTCGTTCAGGCGCTGTGCTTCTTCAAGGTGAAGGGTAGTCGCAGATTGCTCCACTTGCTGGATTTTACCGACGATGGCGCTATCAATGCTTACAATCCCGCCTTGGGTCGCCGGGATAAGCATTAAACGCTCACACTGGTGCTGATCAAGAACTGACCCGTCATCAGCAATCGCACTAAATACCAGTTTTTCAACTGTATCGATGGAGTCTATTTTCAGTTTGGATAACCTTAACCAGCCAGACTTGCCGCGCATGTTTCTTAGGTCAGCCAGATGCATGCCGTAGCTGTCATAATAATAAGTGATTTCCGTGGGTGTAAGGTTTTTTTGTTTGGCTGTATCGATCAGGTTCGTAACGAGCGGATTTTCAACCTTCAGGAAATATCCATTTTGTTCCTCAGCTTGCTTCCAGTCGCAGTAAAAGCGTTGTCCCTCATGCATAAAACCATCATCATAGTGATCAGCCTGTGGCAGCATGCCCCGGCAGAAAGCACGTATCTTACGGCCATGCTCATCCAGCACGCCCTGTATCTTCTGCTTGCGTGACTTAAGGCGGGAAATAACTTCTTCATCAAAATGCTCAAGAAGTTTTTCCCGAGTATTTTGTTCTTTTTCCTCAATCAGCTCGTCCAGTTCATTCTGAAGGGCATTAAATTCAGCCTCAATTTCATCGGCGTGGCGGCATTTTTGCAAAATGTTGTTGATCCGCTTCTCGATAGAAATTTCAGATTCAATCGCCCCAAGGATTTCATCGCTGGCACCGAACACGCCTTCAAATAACTGGAATTTGCGGGCCAAAAGCTCAAATACTAGCTGGTCGGCCTTGTTGCCTTTATTGACAAAATTCACGACCACCACATCGCATTTCTGACCGTAACGATGCACACGTCCAATACGCTGCTCAACGCGCTGAGGGTTCCAAGGCAGGTCATAGTTAATCAACAGGGAGCAGAACTGCATGTTCACACCTTCGGCCCCAGATTCAGTCGAAATTAGGATAGTGGCTTTATTCTTGAATTCCTCAACTATCGCAGCCTTCATATCTGCCGATTTTGAGCCGGATATTTTGTCGCTGCCAGCATGGCGTTCCAGCCATTCTTTATATATCCGCTTGGAATCTGGATCGCTATTTGATCCATTGAGCAGTGCCAGTTCACCTTTATACCCGTTGGCTTCAAGCAATTCTTGGAGATATTTCTGCGTGCGGCATGATTCTGTGAAGATTACCGCTTTGCGTTGGCCGCCAAGTTCTTCCACTTTTGAGAAGGCTTTATCCAGCACCGTTAAAAGCGCTTCACCCTTGGCGTTTTGCTGGATTTTCTGAGCGATTGCTTTGTAGGACTTGAGCTCTTCGATCTCTTCACGAAGCTTGACTTGGTCAATGGCCGCTTCATCATCCTCAAAATCCATTTCCTCGGCGACTTCACCTGCAGTTTCGAAGTCATCAAGGCTTTCAAGGCCAGCTGCGGCGTTTTCCTCAAGGCGCGTAATCATCTTGTCGAGCGTTCCGCTGACAGCAAACGATGACGAGGCAAGGATTTTGCGAATCACAAGAGTAACGAGGTGTCTTGCGACGGGTTTAATAGAAGCAATGTCGTCACGCTGCAGATATGATGAAATCTGGTTGTAAAGCTCCATTTCCTCAGCGGAAGGGCGAAAGTCCTCAACCATAGAATGACGACGTGTGAAATTAATGCCGCCTTCTTGTTGAACCTGACGGCGAAGCGTCCTGTTGCAAACTTTTGAAAGACGGTGACGCAAAATATCGAGATTGTTCGCGGTCGTTTTTGCCCCGACATATTGGGCTTTGAATGATTCAACGCTGCCAAAAAAATGAGGGTCAATAATCGAAACCAAACCATACAACTCAAGCAGTGAGTTTTGTAATGGCGTTGCAGAAAGCAGGATTTTTTTGCGCCCCTCTAAAGCCTCTTGTAGGCGTTTAGCTATTTTTGCGCCATCTTTTTTCCAGATGTTACGAAGCTTGTGCGCCTCATCAAAAACAACCAAGTCCCAATTTACACTCTTCAAATCAACATTTTTTCGAGAAGCAAATTCATACGAGCAAATAAGAACGCGATCTTCTTTCAAATCGAAAGGATTGAGCGCACCAGCCTTTTTGTCTGAGTTATAAGACGACGACTCAAGGATATAAGATGGAATATTGAACTTTTCTAAAAGCTCTTGTGACCATTGATTTCGAAGCATGGCAGGCACAATAAGAATGATCTTACGATGACGCTCCGCCCATTTCTGAGCAATGATTAGGCTGGCCTCAATTGTTTTACCAAGACCCACTTCATCAGCTAACAGAACCCCCTGCGACAGAGGAGACCTTAAAGCAAATAATGCTGCCTCAACTTGGTGTGGATTCATATCCACCTTCGAGGATGCAAGTGACTTTGAGAGGTTGTCTTCGGCAGAGCCATCAATGGTTAGGGCGTGCGCCAGATAGGCCGCCTGATGCTCAGTATAACTTTCCGTTTTTTTACTCATAGCAAATCTCCTTGCTGAGGAAGGCTTTTTATAAGCCTATCCTCTTTCATACTCTCAAAAACCTTGACAAGGTTTGCTCTGTTAGTTGATCTGCTTTTTGCCAGCTTCAATGCGCCCATATCGAGCAGCATTTGATTGCCGCGTGCATCAACAGACATGTCTTGATATTGAGCGACATACAAAGGCAGGCCGGACTTCAATGTCTCTTTACCTGCATTCAGGGTCCCGCCTTTTTCTCCGGCTTCAATAACAATCATGGCGCGACTTAAAGCAATAATAAGTTGATTGCGCGTCATGGCCCTGAATGCTTTCCATGGCTCGTTCGGCTCAAATTGACTGACAACAAGAACGCGTTCCCAATCCCATACAGACTGAAGCGCTTTTTTTATTCTGAAATGATTGATTCCTTCAGGCAGAACCAAAATTGTTTTACCGCCAGCTTTTAAGCAGTTGTAATGCGCTTCAAAATCAACGCCTGCGGCATTACCGGAGACCACAGAAACGTTATTGTGCGCTGCTTGATCGGCACAGTCTTGTGCTGTTTCTAAGCCTTTAGGGCTTGATTTACGTGAACCACAAAAGCCTAAACCAGCCATGTTTAATAGGTCCGTATTACCTACCATATCAAGGTGTTTGGGGGCCTTGTTGCCCATAATAACCTTTACGCGCTCTGGATATAGCGCATCATCAAGCTCAACCCTGATCGGCCTCCTATCAATATTTTTATTGTCAAAGTTCAAATCACTCATGCTCTATACATTGTCCGTATCACGCAGTGTTTTTACAAAACTAAGCCCGTACACTTCGTGAGCACCGGCTTGTTGTAACTTCATTGCGATATATTGAATTGTTATGCCTGACTGGTATTTGTCATCAATCAGGATGATTGTTTTATCGTTCACATTAAAGGCAGGACTATTCTGAAAAGACACTTGAGCGCCTTCCCAAACATTCCACTTCTCATCAAATGCGGCGGCTTTTACAGAGGATTTCTGGCCATTAAAAACAAATCCACCCGTAACATCTTGCTTGCCAACTTTACCGCTAACTAGGTTGGTCACGCTGCTGGGCAGGTCAAAATCTTTGTCTGGTCTTGGAGGTACAGAACAAATTAGATCTGCGTCTTTATAAAAAGGCAGATCTTGAATGACTTGAGATACTTTGTCAGCAAGCTGGTTAATAGCATTCTGATCTCTGTTGTTCTTGCCATTACGCTCGAGATCACCAATTTCAGTATATTGACCAGAGGTGTTATCAGTGAAGTTACTGTCGATAGCAACCGAGAGCGACATGCAGTCTCGTAAATAGATTAAGCTGTCTTGATTACGTTCCCACTCTTCAATTTGCTCTATTTCTTCTGGGCTTACAGGTCGCCAAAAGTTTTTATGTTCTTGGCTTTCTTTTAATTCTAGACCCGTCTGCTCCTCAAAGATTTTTTTTGCAGATTCAATCGCAACCGAAAATGTAGGGAGATCCTTTCGTTTTTGTAGTCCGGACTTATCAGCAAAGCATTTTCTGCGCGGCTTCTGATTGTGAGCAGCAAGAACTGTGTCTTTTGTAATCTCTTTCATCTTAAAAAACTGCCTCAAGTTAACCATCGTTGCCTTCTTTTCGCTCTTGTTCACTGATCCAGCGGTCTATCTCGCTTTTACGAAACCGCCACGCACTTCCCACTTTGAAGCCCGGAACCTTGCCCTCAGATGCAAATCTATAGGCCGTCTTCTCAGCAATCTTGAGGTAATCAGCGAGTTCCTTCACGGTCATAATGTCATCATTGGGCATAGCTTTAATGTCCTTCTCGGGATATATGGATTGAAAATAGTGGAAAATGGATGAATAATCAAGTAAGTTATCGAGGAAATCAAGTTATAAGACAGGGTCATGCAGCAATACGGTAACGATCAGATTCTCTACTCACCATCGGACTTGGTCACCTTTTTAGGGTGTCACCATGCGAGCTTTCTTGATGTGAAGGCGCTGAGCGAGGATATGGACAAGGCCGAGGCCAGCACAACAGGTCAGCTGCTGCAGCAAAAAGGTTTGGAGCACGAAGCAGCCTATCTCCAGCAGCTCAAAGACGACGGTAAGTCTGTTGTTGAAATCCCCAAAGACCGCAATTTACAAGACCGCGCCCAGCTCACACTGGAAGCCATGCAGTCTGGTGCGGACGTCATTTATCAGGCCGTTTTCTTTGCGCCGCCTTGGCGGGGTGATGCTGATTTTCTGATCAAGTGTGATACGCCATCCAGCTTAGGTGATTTCAGCTATGAGGTGCTGGATACCAAACTGGCACGAACAGCCGAGCCCAAACATATCATGCAGCTTTGTGTCTATTCTGAGTTGCTGACTGATCTGCAAGGATTGCGCCCGGCTGATATGCATCTGTTTCTGGGCGACCATGAAAAACACAGCTTCCGCGTGGCTGACTTTTTCTATTACTACACCCGCGCCAAAGGCCGCTTTGAAACCTATCTGCAAAACCTGCCAGCAGACTCACACCCTGAGCCTTGCGGTCATTGTAATTTCTGCCCATGGCGTGAGGGCTGCAAAGCGCAGTGGGAGCAAGATGACCATTTAAGCCTTGTGGCTAACATTCAGCGCTCACAGATGGATAAGTTACGTAAGGCTGGCATCCGCAGCGTTGCGGAGCTTGCTGCCACATCTCCCGACACCAAAATCCCTGATTTGAGCCCTGATGTGTTTTTGCGCCTGCGCTCACAAGCCGTCCTGCAACACCACAAAGCTACCACGGGCGAGAATAAATGCGAGATCATTCCATTCCCGCCGGGCAAAGGCTTTACCCGTATGCCTGTGCCGGATGATGGCGACCTGTTCTTTGATATGGAAGGCGATCCGCTTTACCCGAACGGCTTGGAGTATTTGTTTGGGGTCTATTATTTCAAAGACGGCAAGGAACTGTTCCTTCCGTTCTGGGCGCATGACCATGAAGAAGAGAAAGAAACCTTCAAGCGCTTTATGGGGTTTCTCGCTGATCACTTGGCTGAACATCCACACGCCCATATCTATCATTACAACCATTATGAAACCACAGCCCTGAAACGCTTGGCCTGCCGTTATGCTGTGTGTGAGGAGCAGCTGGATAATCTGCTCCGCAATCAAAAATTCGTCGATCTGTATCTGGTGGTGCGTGAAAGCATACGTACTTCTGAGCCCGGCTATTCCATCAAAAATATGGAAGCATTTTATATGGACAAGCGGGCCAATGCGGTGGCGACCGCTGCCGATAGCATCATCGTTTACAATGAATGGCGCGAAACAGGTGCCGATGAATTGCTGCAGGAGATTTCTGATTATAACGAGGTGGATTGCGTTTCTACCCATTTGCTGCGTGATTGGCTGCTGACGCTTAAGCCAAAAGATGCGCCTTGGTTTAAGGGCTTGCCCGAATATGCCGAGGAGGAAGAGCTACAGCGCAAAGACTGGGAAATCGAATATGAGGATTACCAAACCCGCCTTGGCGTGACTGAGGATAACCCGCCGCCCACCAATGAGCGGCTGTCGCATCTGCTAGAGTTTCACAACCGTGAAGCAAAACCGCAATGGTGGAGCAGCTTTGAGCGTCAGAATAAATTTGAAGACGAGCTGATTGACGATACGGAGTGCCTTGGCGGCCTGCAGCAAATTGGCAGCCCAGAGCCTGAGAAGCGCTCCCTGATTTACAGCTACCGCTTCCCGTCACAAGAATACAAGCTGAAGGTCGGCGCACGGGCTGTTGACATCGCTGTCATGGAAAATGCAGGCACGATTGTTGAGATCGATGAGGACGCCTGCATTGTCAAAATCAAGCGTGGGGCCAACAAAGAGCCATTACCGGAAAGCCTGTCCATTGGCCCGCCGGGACCAATTGACAGTAAGATCATCCGATCAGCCATTTACCGTTATGCTGATCATGTGCTGGAAGCACCAGAAGGCACACATGCCGCAACCGAACTGTTGGCGCGAAATGTACCGCGCATTGAGGGCAAGCAACCGGGCGAAGCGGTTATCACGTCTGATGATCTGCAAGGCGATGCGCTGGAGGCCATTGCGGCCCTAGAAAACAGCTATCTCTTTATCCAAGGACCGCCGGGTGCAGGAAAAACCTATACCAGCAGCCATATTATTGTTGACCTGATCAAGCGCGGTAAGAAAATCGGCGTTACATCAAACTCCCACAAAGCTATTCATAATCTGCTTGAAAAAGTGGAGAGCGTTGCCACTGAAAAAGGCGTGCATTTCCATGGCATCAAAAAAGCTAGTAGCGGGAATGACGAGACCATCTTTGATGGGCAGTTTATCCGCTCAGAAACCAAGACCGAGAATATGAGCCTTGGCGCTGATCTCTTTGCGGGTACCGCATGGACCTTTGCCAGCCCGCACTTTGATGGTCAACTGGATTATCTGTTCATTGATGAGGCCGGACAGGTTGCCACGGCCAATGTTGTGGCGATGGCCACGGCAACCAAGAATATTATTCTGGTGGGCGATCAGATGCAGCTGGGGCAACCTATCCAAGGCACCCATCCGGGCGATGCTGGCTTGTCAGTGCTGGAATTCTTGCTGGGTGATCATTCGACCATTCCGGCTGAGCGCGGTATCTTCCTTGGCCAGACACGCCGTATGCGCCCGAGCATCTGCCAGTTTATCTCTGATGCCTTTTATGATGGCCGCCTGACAGCCCATGAAAGCACCGCCGATCGTAGCCTGAACCTGCAAGGCATTGATCTGCCCAATGAAGGGATTGTCATGATTCCGGCAGAGCATGAAGGTTGCTCACAAAAAAGCGTTGAAGAAGGCGAAATTATCAAAGCAAAATATGATGCCTTGCTCGGCCAAGAATTTAACGACCGCGATGGCACCACACGCCTGATCAACCAAGACGATATTCTGGTGGTTACGCCATATAATGTGCAGGTGAATTATCTGCGCTCCATCCTGCCAGACAATGCCAAGGTCGGCACAGTTGACAAGTTCCAAGGCCAAGAAGCACCCATCGTGCTGATTTCTATGGTGACATCCAGTGCCGAAGACTTGCCGCGCAATATTGAGTTCCTCTACAGCAAGAACCGTCTGAATGTTGCCGTTTCACGCGCACAATGTTTGGCGGTGGTGGTTGCCAATCCCAAACTACTGGAAATACCATGCGGCACTGTGGAGCAGATGAAACTGGTCAACACATTCTGCTGGCTGGATGAGTATGCGAATAAAAACAGAGAGGTTTGCTGATGTGGTATGTAATCATCGGCGGTATTATTCTATGGGTAATCTACCGCTACAATAAGAAGAAACAATCAGGACCTGCGCTAACAGTTTCAATGCATGTTGATAACAGCGGCTGGGAAGAGGCAAAAAAGCAAAAGGCAAGTTCATTAAAGACGCTCAAGAAGTCATTCAAGCCTGCGCCAGACAATGAAACAGCGCTGGCAGACACATTATCGACCCTAGCCGCATTCCATGAAAATCATGGTCAATCCTTAAGCGAGATAGAAGCTTCGGTAAAATCCCTCAATCTTCCAAACGACTTATCCAAGCTAGAAGCAGCACTCAGAAAAGAAATCAATCGTTTTTACAAGCAAAGAGATGACCTGAAATCAAAGGCCGTAGCCATACAGTTGTCTTACCAACATGCACAATTGCAACTGCAGAACCCAGATCATGAGTGGAAAAACTTTGCTGGATTACAAAAGCTTCAATCTAACTGGAAGGCTGAGGAATATTTTAACGGTCTACTGACTCTCATGACAGCATTCAAAGGCACGTTTCCGAATTCATCCAATACTGAGAAATTATCATCTGACATTGAACGAATGTTTGAATTGTGGAACTCGCAAAATATAGCCCAGGAGAATTTTGAATCTCAAGTTAAAGCATACAACACTGCAAAGACCGCTTCTGATAAGCATTTCGTTATTCTTAGCATTATTGAGTATTTGGACCGACGTTATAAATTCAACCCATCCTACAAGGATGAACTCATCGGCTGGTGTCTTAAAGATATTGAGCTCTATGAAGATTTCTTAAAATCATTTCATGAGTACGATCTATTCACCACTGAACAGCAGATGGACTTCTATGACAACCCCGGCTTGAAAGAGAAGAAACTTGCGGCTATCAGCTTTGACCGGGTTAAGAAACTTAAAAATTATATGGTACCAAGGCTAAACTCATATGATGTTTTGAGTTCAATATATGAAGCAGATAGAAATACCGAGAAACTTCAATGGCTGCAAAATATTGGCGTTAACATCGGATATGTTGATGGCGTAGCCATAGAGCTGTCAGAAGAAAAAGTGGCATTCGATCACAAAGCCATCACCCGAGAAATTGAAGTCTCTAAATCTGGGCAAAAAGGTAAACTGGCATTTCTTGATTCAAAGGGCGAAGCGTGCTCAACCGAGTCCGCGTTTAAAGATCATGCTGAACAACAAGGTTGGCATGTGATGCGAGCAGAGGTGTCTTTTTGGCAAGCTATGTTCTGCCTAGCATTCTGGGATGAAGTGTTTGAAGGAATGAGAGAACCTTCACAGGGGCAGGATATCCCGCATGATCTTTTCAGGGGAGAGGACTTTTACCTTAACAGGCAGCAAGCTATTGATGGCCGCTACGAACAGATTAGGTCGATTAATCTTTCTGACTTCATCAACCAAAAAATCAAGAGATCTGAAGGAACATGGACCCGCCTTATTTATAACGGCGATCAGGATATGTTGGCATACGCAAAGTCTGAAATTGTGCAGGATTTTCTCCAAAGAATTGATCCTGAAATCTTCGCCAAAATCGTTTACAGGATAGCCCAAAACCCGAATGAAAATCGCTCCGGCGTATCAGACTTTATCATCTGGAATGATGACGAACTGAGAATGGTTGAGGTCAAGAAGGTTCGGGAGCAAGTCAGGGAATCCCAACTGAATTGGCTTTCATGGATGATTGACGAAAATATCCCCGTTGAGATTGTTCGCGTAAAAGCAGTGTAATCTGTTTCCAATGAAGGCAAAGCAGGATTCGAACCTGCGGTATGGTACCGTAGCAATTGGCACTATGGGGTTAATACTACCCAGTATTTGAAATGCGAACCCTCAGTACCGTAGCAACAAAAACCTTGATTTTGTTATCTTTCAGGACGATTATTGTTGCAACTCAATGGTAGGTGTAGAGGATTCGAACCCAAAGGGGTTCAATACACCGCCATTAGATTGACTGCTGTTTTGCCAATGACTGTACCTCTAGGTTCAAACAACCTAGAGGTATTTTGTGCTTAGCTCGTGATGGCTTTGCTGTCTAAAAATTCTTTTATGCCCCATTTGCCACCTTCACGAGCGCGTCCAGACTGCTTAACTCCGCCAAAGAAAGATTCTGGGGGCAATGATTCGCCGTTAATCTCTACCATACCAGAGCGCAATTTTAGCGCTACTCTTCTACAGCGTTCAGCATCGCTAGATTGAATGTAGTTTGTTAGGCCATAGATGGTATCATTAGCCAAATTTATGGCTTGTGTTTCAGAAGAGAAAGGCGTGATGCATAAGACGGGGCCAAAAATTTCTTCTTTAAAAATCCGCATATCAGGATGCACATCATAAAAAATAGTAGGTCGTACAAAATAGCCTTTTTCTAAGCCTTTTGGTTTTCCTAGTCCGCCAATTAATAACTTTGCCCCTTCATCAATCCCAGCTTGGATTAATTGTTGTATTCTTTCGAACTGTAATTTAGAAACGACAGGGCCAAGATGATCACCAGGTTTGTTAGCAACGTCTAGCTTGATAGATTCGGCTACCGCTTTTGCCTTTTCTAGTGCTTGTGCATAGATGGATTGATCTATTAACATACGAGTTGGAGAATTGCAGCTTTGCCCACTATTGGAAAAGCATCTTTTTATACCGCGCTCTATTGCATTTTCATCACTATCTGCAAAAATCAGATTAGCCCCTTTGCCACCTAGCTCCAAAGTTACGGGCTTCAAACCCTCTGCCGTGGCTTGTGTAATTTGGCGCCCTGCTCTTGTAGAGCCAGTAAAGCTTACCATGTCGATATCTTTATGGCTGGTGAGTGTAGAGCCAATTTCGGGGCCTACGCCATGTATCATATTAAATACGCCTGCAGGAACGCCAGCGTCGTGGCAGATCTGAGCAAACAACATAGCAGAAATTGGAGAAATTTCAGATGGCTTTAAAACCATTGTGCAGCCCGCTAATAAGGCAGGTATAACTTTTTTTGTAACCTGGTTAAGCGGCCAATTCCATGGCGTTATTAAACATACAACACCTATAGGGTCAAAAGCTAAAATAGCTGGGCTCTGGCTGTTTTCTTTTACCAAGGCTTGTGTGAATTTGAAATCTTCAAAGCCATGTATAAAATTTTCAATATTGCGTGCTCCGCTAGCTACTTGTGCATGTAGCGCAAAATCTATTGGGGCACCCATTTCTTTTGATAAGGCCTCGGCAAGAGATTCTTGGCGTTGCTCATAGAGTTCTAATATTTTTTTTACGATGTCTAGGCGTGTACTAGCTGGGCTGGCAGACCAGGTCGTAAATGCATTTTTTGCAGCCTCTACTGCTTTATTTATATCAGGAGTGGTTGCATTGCTGATAATTGCAAAGCTCTCTTCAGTAGAAGGATTTATCACTTCCAAATCTTTTGGAGTAGTAGGCAGAACCCATTCGCCGTTAATGTAAAACTCTTTGAAAAATTGCATATCATCTCCTCATAAATATCTCTTATTAAAGATATACTCTTTGTGCTTATTTTTCAAATATTATTTAGGCTATAAGGTTACTTGAGTTTTTGCTGTAGTAGATCTCTGATTTCTGTTAAAAGCTGTTCATCGCGTGGCAAGGCTTCGGGTTTTGGTGCTTGTGAGGTATTTATTCCGCGGGCAATATTAATTGCTTTTGCGGTCATAAATAAAATCCAGGCGATTATTAGAAAATTTATAGCTAAAGTTATAAAATGTCCATAGGCTATTGTTGCGCCAACAATACGAGCGTTTGCTAGTGTATGCTCTTTTTGCCCCGACAATTGTAGAAACATATTGGAAAAATCGATACCCCCAGTAAGCCAGCCAATAATAGGCATTATTATATCATTTACCAGGGCATTTATCAGGCCTGTAGAAGCGCCACCGATTACTACACCTATAGCTAAATCGATTAGGTTACCTTTTAAAGCAAATTTTTTAAATTCTTCTAACATTACTTTTTTACCATAGCCATAAAAATTGTGTTTTAGTTTATTATATAGTATAATATTAGAAGTTTGACATGTGGGCAGGGGGGCTCTGATATGTTTTTTTCTTCTATAATGCGACCGCTAATTTTTAGTTTGGATGCAGAAAAAGCTCATGATATGGCAATTCGGTTGCTTTCACACTCTATGGTTGTTACTAAAGCACGGTGCGAAGCGGCGACACAGCATGTGCTGAAAAATAAAAAGCTATCATTGACTTTATCAAATTTACGCTTTTCTAATCCTTTAGGATTGGCCGCGGGTTTTGATAAGAATGCTTTGGCCTTGCGTGGTATAGCTCAATTAGGCTTTGCTTTTATTGAGGTTGGTACGATTACGCCATTGCCACAGCTGGGCAATGAAAAGCCTCGGCTATTTAGATTGGTTGAATCGGAAGCTATTATAAATCGCATGGGATTTAATAATGAGGGGCTGGATGCAATTTTGCCGCGTCTACAAGCTTATCAACAACAAAGCGATAAAAATGTTCTAGGTGTTAATATTGGTGTGAATAAGGAATGTACTGACAGAGAAGCTTCTTATGTAGCCAGCTTAATTAAATTATATGAGGTTGCGGACTATTTTACTATAAATATTTCTTCGCCTAATACGCCAAATCTACGAGAGCTACAGGGGGCAGAGATTTTACCCAATTTGCTCAGCGCTATAAGCGTGGCTCGTAAAGAGAAACAGTTAAAAACTAATCGTTATGTGCCAGTTTTTTTAAAAATTGCGCCAGATTTAACTTCTTCTATGTTAGAAACTATGGCGCAGACAATTGCCGCGAGTGATTTAGATGGAGTAATTATTTCCAACACGACTATAGGGCGTACTGGCGTAGGTAGGCATAAATTTGCTACCCAAGCGGGTGGGCTATCTGGCAAACCATTATTTGAAAAAGCAAATATAACCTTAGCTAAAATGCGGCAATATTTGGGTAAGGATAAAATTATAATTGGGGTTGGCGGTGTAGATGACAGCGCTAGTTTTATAGAAAAGTTAAAAGCTGGTGCAGATTTGGTGCAATTATATACTGGTCTGGTATATAAAGGACCATCTTTACCTTTTGATATACTTAGCCAGGCATTAGTACAGTTAGAGCAAGATGGGCTGAAGCATATATCGCAATATAGAGATTTGCATGTTGACAAATGGGCGGCGCTAGAACTTTAAAAAAAAGCTTGTAATTTTTTTTATATTATTTATTATGAGCGCCGTAAGCCTGTATATGCGGTTGTAGCTCAGTTGGTTAGAGCGCTGGTTTGTGGCACCAGAGGTCGTAGGTTCAACTCCTACCAACCGTACCACTATTTACATCTCGGTATAATTTGGTCCGCTGCCGCCTTGTGGGCATTGCCATTGGATATTTTGATTCGGATCTTTTATTTCGCAGGTTTTACAATGTAGGCAGTTTTGTGAGTTTATCACATAGGTGTTTTTTCCTTCATTTTCTTGCCATTCATACACGCCAGCGGGGCAGTATAACGCAGAAGGTCCACCAAATATTTTTAATTCACTACTATATTGTAATGCCATATTTTTTATATATAAATGATTGGGCTGATTGTCGCTGTGCGTTAGATTGGCGTAGAACAATGATTCGGCTATAGAATTGTTATATGAGCTATCTGTTTTAGATGTAGCATGCGGCGCTGCTCTGGCGGGCCTTAAGCGTTGATAATCTGCTGCGGCTTTTGTTATCTGGTTTTGTAGATTTTTAAATAAATTTTGGTTAAAGATTTGTAGCCACCAAATATCTAACCCGGCCAAGATTATACTGAATTTTTGCCATAAATATTTGAAGTTACGTGCAGGATAAAGATCTTTTGCTATTTCGCTTTGCCGCCAATTGTTGTCTATCTCTTCTATTCTATCATGTTGCCTTCCAGCCGCTAGCGCTTGCGCCACATAGTTTGCACTGTATATACCAGAGCTAATTGCGTTGTGGATACCTTTCATTCTGGCGCCATTTAGTAAGCCAGCGCTGCAGCCAATAAGGGCGCCGCCTTTAAAAGATAGTTGTGGTATACTATACCAGCCTCCGCAGCTTATGGCTTTGGCTCCGTAAGCTAATTTTTTTCCATTAGCCAAAAGATTGCGTATTTTTTTATGTGCTTTAAATTGTTGGAAAAGCTGATAAGGTGAAATTGCTGGGTTGCTATAATCTAATTGGGTAACTAACCCTAAACTGATTTTGTTATTTTCCATATGGTAGATAAATCCACCGCCATAAGCATTATTACTTAAACGGGGTTTTATAAAATGTTCTATAGTGCCAGCCGAGTGATGCTCGGGAGCAATGCGCCATATTTCTTTTATTCCTAAGGCATATTTTGGTGTAGCGCGGCCTTTGTCTAGCTTAAAATACTCAATCGCCTCTCTTGCTAATGACCCTTTTACGCCTTCTCCTATCAGTATATATTTGCTATATATCTGTGCGCCCGCTACAAAGTTATGCGTTGGTTGTACATTTTTGTCTAAGCCAAAATCAGTTAGTTTAACGCCTATCACCGCTCCGGTTTCATTGAACAAAAGCTGCTTTGCTGGAAAAGATGGGTATATATCTACACCAGCCTGTGCTGCTTGATCTGCTAAATAGCGACATAGGATTGAAAGAGAGATTACATAGCATTCCTCATTGCATAAATATTTTGGGATAAGCTTTTTTGGTATTTTAAAACAATAATTTCTTGATAATATGTAGTTATTATCTGTTTTTACTTTTAATTTTACCGGATTATGAATATCTTCACGCCAGTGGGGCAGTAATTGAGTTAATGAGTTAGCGTCAAATATAGCTCCAGAGAGTATATGGCCCCCTATTTCGCTGCTTTTTTCTACTATAGCAATAGAAATGTCCGTGTTTTCTTGTTTAAGCTTTATAGCGGCACTTAAAGAAGCAGGTCCAGCGCCGATAATTAATACATCGTAAAATAATTCTTCTATTTTTGCAGAGCTGGTCATTCTAGTGCTTTGGTTAATTGCGGTACAATTTCAAATAGATCGCCTATTATAGCATAGTCTGCTATTTTTATTATAGGAGCTTGAGCGTCTTTATTGATAGCTACTATAATTTGTGAATTTTTTATTCCAGCAAGATGTTGTAGAGCACCAGAAATTCCTATGGCTATATAAAGCTGCGGCGAAACAATTTTGCCAGTTTGGCCAACTTGCCAGTCATTAGGCGCGAAGCCAGCGTCAACAGCTGCTCTGCTGGCCCCAATAGCCGCGGAGAGCTTTTGCGCTAGGGGTTTTAATTGCTGCTCAAACTTTTCTTTTGATTCTAGAGCTCGGCCACCGGAAACGACGATTTTTGCTTTTTCTAGGCTTTGTGTTTCTTGGTTATTATATTGTTGTTTTAGCAGTTTTACAGGTTTGTCCTGCTCTACTATATTTAGCTTTTCTACGGTATAATCGGGCCAGTCGGCGCAGACAGCTGTTTTTGCAAAGCTGGTTGTGCGAATGGTAATAATTTTTTTTGCATCATTGGAGCGTACAGTGGCAACGGCACTGCCAGTATAAATCACTCGCTTAAATGTGGCCCCGTCAATTATTTCAATAATATCAGAGATTTGAGCGCAGTCAAAATGCATGGCGATAAAAGGCGTTATAGCTTTGCCATTAATGCTATCTGGAGCCAATATATAATCGTAATTTTTTGCTAAGGGTAAAATTATTGGTAGTATATTTTGGGGCAGTTGTGCTGTAAAAATTGGGTTTTGAGCATAAAATAATTTTGCTATAGGCAATTTACCCAATTGGGGTAACTCGGTAGAGCATAGCACCAAATCTATGCTGCTATTTGTGACACAGGTTTGTAGCTTTAGTGCGGCGGTTAAGGCTTTTTCGCTACTTTCGGTTAGCGCCTGATTTTCCTTATCATATTCTACATATAATAATATAGACATAAATTGATCCTTTTGCCTTAAATTATTGAATGTTGCTTGAGCTCGGTTATTAATTCTGCAACTGTGGATAGGATTTTTGCTCCATCTTTATTCCCATGTTCTTGGGGGGGGGCAAATTTTATTATTTCTAAATGCGGTGATAAATCTAGGCCAAAACTATTTATATCCATTTCTTCAATTTGTTTTTTTCTAGCCTGCATAATTCCCATCATACTGACAAAACGCGGTTCATTTAAATGTAAATCGCATGTTATAACTGCGGGTAAAGGCATTTGTATTTCCTGTGACCCATTTTCTGCTTCACATTTTACAATTGCTATATCTTTCTCTATTTTCAAGCCGCTTGCAAAACTGGCTAATGGCCACTCTAGTTTATAGCTCAGCATTTGGCCTACTTGATTAGATTCACCATCAATACTTTGTTTGCCTAGCAGAGCTAATGTTATATTTTCTTTTTCTACTATCTTGCTTAATATTTTGGCGACGTTTATGGGCTCTATTATATGCTCGCTAAGTATTAATATAGCTCGATCGGCGCCCATGGCCAAGGCCGTGCGTAGCGTTTGCTCGGCTGCTTTGCGTCCAATACTAACTACAATAATTTCTTTTGCTATATTTTGTTCTTTTAAGCTTATTGCAGCTTCTAATGCTACTTCATCAAATGGATTCATAGACATTTTAACATGCTCTATGTCTACTCCGTTGCCGTCTTCTAGTACACGTATTTGGATGTTGTGGTCGACTACATGTTTTGCGGCGACTAATATTTTCATATTTTTACCTGAAATTACTTAGTTGTCTTCTTGTTATCTTATAATATATAAGTTAACATATAAATATGAAAATGAAAATTCTCTGAAAATATGCCAAAGCGTAAAATATCTACGGCTAAGCCGTTACCAGAATATATCAAGGCCGACAGAGGCGTTAGTTCTTTTGAGCAAATAGCTAATTGGTTAGCCTACCGCAATGTAGAAGATATAGAATGCATTACGCCTGATCAGTCTGGTGTTGCGCGTGGCAAGATGATGCCTTCAAAAAAATTTATTTCTGAAACTTCGCTAGCTTTGCCATCTAGTGTGTTCATGTCTACCATTTCTGGTGATTATCCAAATAATAGCGATATATTTACTTACCCAGAAAGCGACGGGGATTTAAAATTGGTACCAGATTGCAGTACCTTGTGCATTGTACCTTGGGAGGATGACCCTACGGCTCAGCTTATTTGCGATTTAATAGAGCAAGACGGGTCTTATGTAACTTATACCCCGCGTAATGTCTTGCGCCGAGTCGTTGCTGAATATGCTAAATATGGATATAAGCCTGTAGTTGCGCCAGAAATAGAGTTTTATTTAGTAAATAAGAATCCAGACCCAGATTATCAGTTAACTCCACCAGTTGGGCGCTCTGGCCGTGCTATAGGTGGTGGGCAGGGCTATTCTATCGCTGGCGTTAATGAATTTGACGAGTTGATCGACGATATTTATCATTTTTCAGAAGCGCAAGGGCTTAAAATCGACACGCTTATACATGAAGAAGGCGCTGGGCAATTTGAGATTAATTTGCGTCACGGCGATCCTATAGATTTGGCCGATCAAGTATTTATGTTTAAGCGTACAATTAGAGAAGCGGCCTTAAAACATAATGTATATGCTACTTTTATGGCAAAACCTATACAGGGCCAGCCCGGTTCGGCTATGCACATACATCAATCCGTTATAGATTTAGCAAATGGCCAGAATCTGTTTTCAAATGCAGATGGCACAGAAAGTCCTATGCTAAGATATTTTATAGGTGGTATGCAAAAGCATATGGCCAATGCTTTGGTAATGATGGCTCCTTATGTTAATTCTTATCGTCGGTTGATTCCTGGTGCTTCTGCGCCAGTAAATTTACGTTGGGGTTATGATAACCGTACCTCGGCTTTTCGCGTACCAGGTGCTAGCGCGCAAAATCGCCGCGTAGAAAATCGCATTCCTTCTTCTGATGCAAATCCTTATTTAGCTTTGGCTGGTTCCCTAGCTTGTGGTTTAATAGGTATAAGAGAGAAGATTTTACCGCAAAACCCTGTCTCAAAGAGCTCTACTATTGCAGATATTGAATTGCCACGCGGCTTGATCGAGGCGGTTAGTTTGTTTCAAAAAGATAGCGCATTGCGTGAAATGCTGGGGCATAAATTTATTAATACCTATGCTGCTATTAAACAACAAGAGTTCAAAACTTTCATGGAGGTGATAAGCCCATGGGAGCGCGAGTATCTTTTGCTGAATGTCTAAGATAAGCTTTTTAGACTAGTTTGCACTGTTTAAGTCAAAAATTGTATAGTTATTTTGTAGGCAGCTTGCTTTTAAAGTGTTATACATTAGCATTGCTATGGTCATTGGGCCTACGCCACCTGGCACTGGGGTAATAAATTTAGCTAGATTTAAAACGGCCTCAAAATCAACATCGCCTACTAATTTGTTATTTTTACTTTTATTTATACCAACATCGATTATAGTAGCGCCTGGTTTTATATGATTCTTGCCTATGAGTTTTGGGCGGCCCGCCGCGGCAACTAAAATATCTGCGTTACGGCATAGCTGTTCTAGGTTTTTTGTTTTACTATGTGCGATGGTAATAGTAGCGTTAGCTGTTAGCAGTAAGGCCGCTATTGGTTTGCCAACGATATTTGAACGGCCTATGATAACAGCATTCATTTGGCTTAGATCTTGTCCATGAATTGCTTGTATCAACTGCATAATACCAATAGGTGTACATGGCAAAAGCGCTGAATTATGGGCATAGTTTTTAAGGCCATTATACCATAAATGTCCCGTATTAACATAATTGAAGCCGTCTACATCTTTAAGTGGCGATATTGCTTGGCATATTTGCTGTGTGTCTAGCGCGGATGGTAGCGGAAGTTGCACTAATATTGCATTGATTTTGGGGTTATTATTTAAGTTTTGAATAAAGCTTATTAGTTTTTGCTGGGTTATATTATTTTCAAATCTATGTATGGTTACTATAAAGCCGCATTCTTCGGCTCTTTTCTTTTTAGCATTTATATAGCTGTTGCTTGCTTTGTCATTTCCTATTAATATAACCGCTAAGCTGGGGATGCACTGAGTTTCCTGGAATAAGATTTTTTTATAGTTAGCAATATTATCAATTATTTTTTGCGCTTGTTTTTTTCCGTCAATGAGCTCTGCCATACAGCCTTCCTTAGTATAATAAACTTGTGCTAGCTATTTAATTTAGCGGTAATTTATGCTAAGAATAAGTATATTTTTCTATAATAGCAATGTAAAAAAGCACCTCATCCTTATGCGTCAAATAATTAAATATGCTTTTTGCATTTTTTGCTTTTTGCTTATGCTCTTGGCTGCAAGCCTGGTTTATTTTACGTATTTTTTCTCTACAGATAGTATTCGTAAGCATTTGGCCGAGGTTCTTAGCGCTAAAACTGGCTATAATGTGCAATTGCATCAGTCCGCACATATTGCTTTTTTTCCGCAATTCAAAGCCAGTTTGTATTCGATAGTATTAACTACGCCGCGTTCTGCGGGATTGGCGCCGTTAATGCGTGCCGAGCAAATAGATATTGACCTTTCGTTAATAAAAGCCTTGCAGGGCAAATTAGAATTTTCAAATATTAAGGTCGTTAAGCCGCAATTTTTTCTAAGCCAGCCAGTATATGATATAATTTTGGCTGCCAAAAAAATCTTTGGTCCTGATGGGATTATGCGCAAATCGCTTACTACTCTAACTATTGAAAATGGGCGTTGTGAGAATCTTGGTGATATTATGGCACATATTACTTTTGGCGGGTTACAACAGAAGCCCTATATCGAAGCGCAGGCAAAATTTTTTGGGCAAGCTTTGCGCTTAAATACTCATATCGATGTTAATAGGGGTAAAAATATAGATCTTCCTGATTTGTTATTTTTGCTTGATAAATTTAAATTACATGGTGCGCTGCAGGTAGCTTTGTTGGCCAACCCTACAATCACTGGTTCTTTAGCTATTGAGCAATTGGATTTGCAAAATTTTATACAAAAATTATGGACTAATTACATAATAGCCATTGGGCATAACAAAGAGCTTGTGAATCTGGATTTACGTTTATCGGCCGCTAGCGCAAAATATAAAGTTTTAGAAGTAAAAAATTTAGCTGTTACTTTGCAAGCAGGAATAAAAAATTTGCTTTTAACTATAGGCAATGGCGAAAGCCAATATGGCCGCATTGCTGGAAATATTAAAGCTTATAAAGTTGGACAAAAAGCAACAATCGAAACAACCCTTAGTAGTGCCAAGCTAGATTTGGCACCTATAGCAAAAGTAAGCTCTGGCTTAGTGATTAATGCTCAGGGTGCAGTGAATTTTCAGGCAAAATCTGTTATAGATGCTAAACAAACAGATGATTTATTGGGTGTTATTTTTTCGAATATGTCTGCTACGGCAAATATTAATGCTGATACAGGTTATTTAGAGGGTTATGCTATACCGATGCTTGCTGATGAGAAAAAAATTCTAGCTCAAACCGAGCAGATGATAAGCTATGACAAAAAGGAAAAATATAAATTTAGTAATTTAAAATTTCGTGCATTTTTTACTCCCTCGTTAGAGCGTGTTGACCATGTAATTTTAGCCTTGGACA
The DNA here is from genome assembly GCF_030406085.1 of Bartonella sp. TP. Taxonomy (NCBI): domain Bacteria; kingdom Pseudomonadati; phylum Pseudomonadota; class Alphaproteobacteria; order Hyphomicrobiales; family Bartonellaceae; genus Bartonella; species Bartonella sp. TP. The sequence goes on along the minus strand of NZ_CP129002.1, from coordinate 337,446 downwards.
GCAAAAAAATAGATTTTAGCGCGGTTAAAGTTAAAGCACAAGCTAATGATAGTTTTTTAATAAAGGGCAAAATTTGTACTAATCCTGGGCCGGGTTCAGAATTTATCTTATTGAAGACAGCAAAAATTGAGCATTTTAGGTATATTCCTGGTTCAAAATTGCCTGATAACTATTTAGACAAAAAATTGCAAGCAATTTTATCAATATATGCAGCAACTCAATTATGTGTAAAGTAAAAAAGCGACCAAGAATCTATAATAATGCTAACTTAACAATAGATGCTATGATAGGTTTGCCAGTAGCGCAAGCCCATTATTTGCTGCATGTTTTACGGCTAGGCGAAAACAGTGAGATAGTTATCTTTAACGGTAAATATGGCGAATTTATTGCGTCATTACATTTGATAAAAAAACACTTGCATGCTAAAATTTTTTGTTTTATTAGGCCCCCGGAGCCGCTACCAACTTTGCGCTATTATTTTGCTCCAATAAAACAATTGCGTTTGGATTATATGATACAAAAAGCGGTAGAAATGGGAGTTGGTACAATATGTCCTGTAAAAACTGAATATACACAATTGAATAAGTTAAACTATGAGCGATTAACCGCGAATGCTATAGAGGCTGCTGAGCAATGTGGAGTTGTATATTTGCCAGAAATTAGCCCCATTTGTAGTTTTGAGGATTTAATAGAGACATGGGATGTTAATTATCATTTAGTTTTTTGTGATGAAAAGGCGGTTTCTTTCAATCGGTTGGCTATCTTAACCGAAATTTATGATAAGGCTAAGAATCTCGCTGTATTAATTGGTCCAGAGGGGGGATTTAGCATGCAGGAAAGAGCGATGCTACATGAAGTTAAGTTTGCTAGCGCTATATCTCTTGGCCCTAACATATTGCGTGCGGATACTGCCGCAGTAGCGGCTTTGGCTCTTGTAAATGCTGTTGTGCAAGAAAAATAAACTATAGACAGTAGTGTAATTTTTATTATATAGTTTTTCTAGTTTAACTCAAGATAAAGATGTTTGCTGATGGCTCGTGATATAGTTAATGATAGTCCTATAGAAAATTTAGAGCTTCTTGCGCAATATTTGAAAGAAGGCGAAAAACCTAAATCTGACTGGCGTATTGGTACAGAGCATGAAAAAATACCATTTTTCTTGGCAGATAATAGTAGTGTGCCATATGTTGGACCAAAATCGATATCGCAAATTTTACATCAAATGCAGCAGCAACTAGGATGGGCCCCTATAATAGACCAAGATAATTTGATTGGTCTAACTAGCCCGCATGGGGCAGCTATTTCCTTAGAACCAGGTGGACAATTTGAACTTTCCGGTGCGCCCTTAACGGATATTTTTGCCACGCAAGCTGAATTAACTGAGCATTTGAATGTTGTAAAAGATATAGCAGAGCCTTTGGGAATTAGATTTTTGGGCATAGGTGCCAGCCCACTGTTGTCGCTTGAACAAACAGCACAGATGCCTAAATCTCGCTATGCTATAATGAAGAATTATATGCCAAAAATTGGCTCACAAGGCTTAGATATGATGTATCGCACTGCCACGATACAAGTGAATCTTGATTTTGAGAGCGAAGCAGACATGCGTAGAAAAATGCAGCTCGGTATGAAATTGCAACCTCTTGCTACAGCTTTGTTTGCAGCCTCGCCATTTACAGAGGGTGCACCCAACGGATATTTATCTTGGCGCTCAAACATATGGCGTTATACAGATAATTACAGATCTGGTTTATTACCTTTTGTTTGGAGCCCAGATTTTGGTTATGCAGATTATATAGATTGGGTACTAGATATAAACATGTATTTCATTGTACGTGAGGGCCATTATATTGATTGTACGCATTTAACTTTTCGCGAATTTTTAAAAAATGGCTATCAAACTTACCAAGCTACTGTGGGGGATTTTATTAATCATCTTTCAACAGCATTCCCAGAGGTTCGTTTAAAAAGATATATAGAAATGCGTGGAGCAGATGGCGGCTTGCCGGATAAAATATGTGCTTTATCTGCATTTTGGGTAGGTCTTTTATATGGCGAGGAAACCATGGATGCCCTAGAGCAGCTTACGCATGATTGGAGCTTTCAAGAAGTGCAGCTTATGCGTGATGAGGCACCTAAATATGGGCTGCAAACTAAATTTCGTAAATATCATTTACAAGATATAGCGCTGGAGGTTTTGCCGCTAGCCAGTAAAACGTTAGATAGCCGCCAAAATCAGCCCTGGTTACAATTGCAGCGGAGTGAGGCATGTTTTTTAGATATTTTGTACGCCATTGCGCAAAGCGGCCGGACTACAGCACAGGAATTGTTAGATAGCTATAATACTAAGTGGAATCATTCGGTGCTGCCTGTATTTAATACATATAGCTTTTAGAGATGCAGCAAACATTAGATTTAGAATATAGCGTTTCAGAACTTTCACTAGCTATTAAACAGCTATTGCAAGGTAGTTTTAGCAATATCTGTGTGCGGGGAGAAATTTCTGGTTATCGTGGACAATATAGCTCGGGCCATGTTTATTTTTCTTTAAAAGATAACTCTGCTAAAATAGACGCCGTGATTTGGAAAACGGTTTTTTCTAGCCTTAAATTTAACTTAGAAGAAGGTATGGAAGTTGTCGCCTTTGGCAATATTTCTGCTTATGCTCCGTCTTCAAAATATAATTTTGTTATAACTTCCATAAAGCCTGCTGGAGTAGGCTCTTTAATGGAGCTATTTGAAAAACGCAAAAAGCAACTTTTGCAAGAAGGTTTATTTGCGCTAGAGCACAAGAAAGTCTTACCATTTATACCTCAGACAATAGGTGTAATAACATCGGCGAGCGGGTCGGTTATTCGCGATATAATTCATCGTATTGAAGACCGCTTTGCTTGCAATATTATTTTGTGGCCAGTTACAGTCCAGGGTGTTAATTGTGCAAAAGACGTTGCTGAGGCTATTGCTGGGTTTAATGCCTTACCTGATTTCGTTAATAAACCGGATGTAATTATTATTGCTCGCGGTGGCGGCAGTATTGAAGATTTGTGGGGCTTTAATGAAGAAGCTGTAGTGCGTGCGGCTTTTGAAAGTAAAATTCCATTGATATCAGCTATAGGACACGAGACGGATTATACATTGCTAGATCTTGTAGCCGATAAACGCGCTCCTACACCTAGCGCTGCGGCAGAAATGGCTGTGCCGGTAAAGAGAGATTTGCTGCTTAGCTTAGAAAATAAACAACATAGATTAGGCAAGGCGATAATCCGTAATCTTAAAATTATGCAAAATGATTATAGTGCATTAACTAGGGCAATGCCGAGTTTAGAAGAAATTCTTCGAGCATTTTGGCAACGTTTTGTTGAAAAATCTCGGCTGCTTGTTTATACTTATGAGCGTAAATTGCAAAAAAAATCAGCAAAATTTACCCTCTATGCACAAAGATATCAGCTAAGTTTATTGCTAAGATTTATAAAACATTCCTCAGAGCAGTTAAAATTGCGTACGCGTGTTTTAAGCAATTTATCTTATCAAAATGTTTTGCAGCGGGGCTTTGCTTTAGTCACCGGACAAGATAAACGGCCAATTTGCCGAGCCAAAGATGTAGTTTTTGATCAGAAAATGCAATTGCGCTTTATAGATAATACTGTTAACATTGTCGCACCAGCATTGGAAAATAAGAAGAGCTAAGGGGTGATTTATGGAAACTAAAGCGATGTTGCCGCGTGGTTTTATTGACCAAGACTCTGCATATATCCGTCAGATTGCTAAGATAAATAATATCATTGCTCAGACCTATGAGCTATATGGTTTTGAGCCTTTACAAACACCTTTTTTTGAATATAGCTCTGCTTTGGGTAAGTTTTTACCTGATGACGATCGCCCCAATGCTGGTGTTTTTTCCTTGCAAGATGATGATGAGCAATGGCTTTCGCTGCGCTATGATTTAACAGCGCCATTAGCTCGCCATGTAGCTGAAAATTTTGACACTATAACAAAACCTTATAAAACTTATAGATATGGCCCTGTTTTTCGTAATGAAAAAGCGGGTCCTGGGCGTTTTCGTGAATTTTTACAATTCGATGCAGATATAGTAGGTGCACCATGTGTAAGCTCAGACGCGCAAATGTGCATGATGGCTGCAGATGTGTTGAGCAAACTAGGTATTGGCATAAAAAATTATCTGGTCAGAGTTAATAATAGAAAAATTCTGGATGCTTTGCTAGAGATAATTGGCTTGCCTCAACAGGCTGCCGAGAAAAGATTAAGAGTTTTACGCTCTATAGATAAATTGGATAAATTTGGGTTAGATGGCGTTGCTTTGCTTTTGGGTAAAGGGCGTCTTGACGAAAGTGGTGATTTTACTAAAGGTGCTGAATTAAGCGATGAAGCTATTCGAAAAATTTTAAGCTTTTTGCAGCTTAATACAGCTAATTCATGCGAAGAGAATTTGGACGCTATGGAGCAAATAATAGCAAATAATAGTCTAGGGCAGTCGGGCTTAGTAGAGTTAAGATTGATGCATAAATTATTCATAGCAGCTGGATATAATGATCGTATTAAAATCGATCCCTCGATTGTAAGGGGTTTAGAATATTATACAGGTCCAGTATTCGAAGCGCAGTTGCTTAGTGATATAACAAATAGCAATCAACAAAAAATAGTGTTTGGTGCAATAGCTGGTGGTGGCCGTTATGATGGCTTGATTTCGCGTTTTCGCGATATATCGGTACCTGCGACTGGATTTTCCATTGGTGTTTCGCGGTTGGCATTTGCTTTGTCTAGTCTGGGGTTAAACGGTGAGCTGGCTACGCGTAAGATCGGGCCTGTTGTTATTTTAAAAATGGACAAAGACACTGAGGCTTTATCTAGCTATCAATCTATCGCTGCCGGTTTGCGAGCTCATGGCATAGCTTGTGATATATATGCTGGTTCTGCTGGCATGAAAGCGCAAATGAAATATGCAGATCGTAAAAATGCCCCATGCGTTATTATTCAGGGCGAAAGAGAGCGGCAAGAAAACAATGTGCAGATTAAAGATCTGATAGAGGGTGCTCGTTTGGCAAAAACTATAGAAACAAATCAATTATGGCGCGAAACCAGAGCTGCACAAATCACCGTTGGCTTGTCAGATGTTGTAGTAACCGTTATGGATATTTTGAGTCGTTATGAAAGTAAAGCTATCCAATAATTTATTGAATAGCTTTTGTTGTTAATTTTATTTGCTTTGTAGATATTTAAGAATATTTTGCGGTGAAGATTCGCCATATGGGTCGTCTTTGCAATTGTCTGCAAAACCTGGCTCTACAAATAAATGTTCAATGGTGCCATCATTGACTATAGCGGCGTAGCGCCATGAGCGCATGCCGAATCCAACATTGTCCTTAGCTACTAGCATGCCCATTTTGCGAGTAAATTCTCCGCTGCCGTCAGGAAGTAATTTAATATGTTGCAAATTTTGTTGCTTTCCCCAAGCATTCATAACAAATGCATCGTTTACGGCTAAGCAATAGATTTCTTCGATACCGAGGGCTTTGAACTCTGGGGCGAGCTTTTCGAAATCTGGTAATTGATAAGTAGAGCAAGTAGGTGTAAATGCTCCAGGCAACGAAAATAGCACTACTTTTTTACCTTTAAAATATTCATCGGAGGTTACGTCTTGCCATCTATATGGATTTGGGCCACCAACAGCCTCATCACGTACTCTAGTATGAAAGATTACAGAAGGTATTTTGTTGTTCAACATGATTTGATTCCTTATAATGTCTGCACATGGATGTTAGCTAAAAAAATATTGTAGGTCAATATTTATGTATTTGTGTTAACGCCCTAGATATAATAAGGTTGGGTAATTTGGACGAGATAATTTATTAAATGACAGCTAAAACAATGATAACTAAGCCTTATACGGACCAACAACCTGGTACCTCTGGCTTGCGTAAAAAAGTAAAGATTTTTCAGCAAAAGAATTATCTAGAGAATTATATACAGGCTATTTTTGACGCTATAGGCGGGATAAAGGGGCAAATATTGGTCTTGGGAGGCGATGGTCGATTTTTTAATGCCCAAGCTATTCAAACTATCCTAAAAATGGCTGCAGCAAATGGCTGCTCTGGCCTTATAGTAGGTAAAAAGGGCTATCTTTCTACACCTGCTGCGTCGTATCTTATACGTAAATGCAAGGCTAAAGGCGGAATAATTTTGTCGGCTAGCCATAATCCGGGTGGAAAAGATGCCGATTTCGGTATTAAATATAATATAGAAACCGGTAGCGCGGCTCCGCAAAGTGTAACGGATAAAATTTTTTCTATAAGTAAAATAATTACTCGCTATAAAATATGTGACTTACCAGAGATAGATTTAACAACTCCGGGTAATTTTTTTCTTGGCGATATGAATATAGAAATTATAGATTCTGTAAAAGATTATGCAGAGTTGATGGAGCAGATTTTTGATTTTGAGCTTATAGCAAATGCTATTTCTAAGGGGCTAGATTTCCATTTTAACGCCATGCATGCTGTTAGCGGGGAATATGCTATAGAAATTTTTCATAGAAGATTAGGTGTTCCATTGGGCAATATAAAAAATGCCCAGGTTTTAGAAGATTTTGGCGGTGGCCATCCAGATCCAACGCCACAAAATCTTGGTAGTTTTTTTAATGATTTTATTACTGCAAAAGTTGGTTACGATTTAGGCGGCGCATGTGATGGTGACGGTGATCGCAACTTAATCTTGGGCCGCGGGCAATATGTGAGTCCATCAGATAGCTTGGCGATTTTGCTGCATCATGCCAATTTAATAAATTATTATAAGGCTAGTTTATACGGAATCGCTCGCTCTATGCCAACAAGTCAAGCTGTGGATATAGTCGCTAATAAGTTAGGTATTCCGTTATATGAAACGCCTACTGGGTGGAAATTTTTTGGTAATCTATTAGATGCCAAAAAAATCGCTTTTTGTGGCGAAGAAAGCTTTGGGGCTGGTTCTTTTCATGTAAGAGAAAAAGATGGTATTTGGGCTATTCTTTTTTGGCTGCATATTGTTGCGGCTACAAAAAAATCTGTAAATCAGCTAGTTCTAGAACATTGGCATAATTATGGTAGACATTATTATGCGCGGTATGATTATGAAGGCTTGGATAAGCTTAAGGCCGAGTTTTTTATGGCAGAATTGCGTACTCGGTTGCCGCAATTAATGAATCAACAAATAGAAGAGGTCACGATAGTAGCTGCTGATGATTTTTCTTATTATGATGAGCAGGACAAGAGCTGTGCCGATAAGCAGGGGATTCGTATTATTTTAGCAACAGGGCAGCGGATAATCTACCGTTTATCCGGTACTGGTACAAGCGGGGCTGTGTTGCGTTTATACATAGAGCACTATGAAACGGATCTCGCGTGCTTGCAATTGGGCACGCAAGATGTTTTGAGACCATTTCTACGGATAGCAGAAAAGCTAGCAAAAATAAAAGCCCTTTTGGATAAAGATAAGCCAGACTTAATTGTTTAGCTGCTTAATGTGGACTAATCATTGCTTTAGGATTTACTAATTTGCTATAATCTTGCTCGCTTACGCCAGCTTGTATTGCTTCTTCGCGTAATGTTGTGCCATTTTCATGTGCTGTTTTTGCAATTTTTGCGGCTTTATCATAGCCTATAGCTGGTGCCAGGGCAGTAACCAACATTAGGGATTGCTCCATAAGTTCGTTTATGCGCTTTTCATTTGCTGTAATGTCTTTTACACAATGATCAGCGAAAGAGCGCATAGCATCGCTTAATATGTTTATAGATTGCAACACATTATAGGCTATTACCGGTTTATAGACATTTAATTCAAAATGTCCCTGGCTTGCTGCGAAGGTAATAGTACTATTATTGCCAAATACTTGTGTTGCTACCATTGTAAGTGCTTCACATTGTGTAGGGTTAACCTTCCCTGGCATTATTGAAGACCCTGGTTCATTCGCTGGCAAATTAAGCTCGCCCAAGCCAGAGCGTGGCCCCGAGCCCAAAAAACGTATGTCGTTTGCAATTTTAAATAAATCTGTTGCCAAAGCGGTCAAGCTACCATGAAAATGGGCAAGCGCGCCGTGAGAGGCCAAAGCCTCAAATTTATTTTCATTGGTTTTAAAATTTATACCAGTAAGGTCGCTTACTTCTTTGGCAAAACTAACATCAAAGCCTATGGTACTGTTTAATCCGGTGCCCACGGCTGTACCGCCTTGCGCCAATTTTAATATGTCAGCTAAGGATTCCTTAATTCTTGTCTTATTATTTTCTAATGCAGCTCTATAGCCAGAAAATTCTTGTCCTAAGGTAATAGGTGTTGCGTCTTGTGTGTGTGTCCGACCGATTTTTATTATGTCGTTAAAGATAGCTTCTTTAGCTTTTAATGCTGTTATTAAATAATCTAGAGAAGGCAAAATTTGTTTAGTTGTTTCTATGGCAACTGCTATATGCATTGCTGTTGGGAAAGTATCGTTCGATGATTGGCCCATATTTACATGATCATTTGGATGTACGGGGCTTTTTGAGCCTAATTCTCCGCCTAACAATTCTATGGCTCTGTTTGCTATAACTTCATTCACATTCATGTTGCTCTGCGTGCCAGAACCTGTTTGCCATACGGAAAGTGGAAATTCTGTATCTAGTTTACCATCGATGATTTCTGAGGCAGCTTCTATAATCTTTTGGCCTATTTGTGCGTTTAACTTTCCTAGCTGCATATTTACTTTTGCTGCTGCTTTTTTGACAATTGCTAAAGCATATATTAAGGGCATAGGTTGTTTTTCGTGGCCAATTTTAAAATTATTGCGCGATCTTTCAGTTTGTGCTCCCCAATAATGGGCAGCATCTACTTCTATGTTACCAAAACTGTCAGATTCTATGCGGGCTTTAGTCATTTTTACACTTCCTATAAAAGAAAAATTACACGCGGATATTACATTATAACTAAATTATAAGCAAGCAAAACTAAAAAGGCCCACAAAGCTGTGGGCCCAGATTTTTATATAATATTGGAAAGGCTTAGAAATCCATGCCGCCCATGCCGCCCATACCACCACCTGGCATTGCTGGCATTGGTGTTTCTTTCTTAGGCAGCTCGGCTACCATTGCTTCGGTAGTTATTAATAAGCCAGCTACTGAAGCCGCGTTTTGCAAAGCAGAGCGTACCACTTTTACCGGGTCTACTATACCCAAGGCTATCATGTCGCCGAATTTGCTGTTCGCTGTGTCATAGCCGTAATTGTCATCGGAATTCTTTAAAATATCACCCACAATTACTGACGCTTCTTCACCAGCATTAGCAGCAATTTGTCTTGCTGGGGCTTGTAAAGCGCGCCTTACGATGTTAACACCAGCCTCTTGGTCGCTATTCGCTCCCTTTACTTTAATTTGCGAAGCAGCGCGAAGTAATGCTGTGCCGCCGCCAGGAACAATGCCTTCTTCTACGGCTGCTCTGGTAGCGTTTAATGCATCATCCACACGGTCTTTCTTTTCTTTAACTTCAACTTCTGTTGAGCCACCGACGCGAATTACTGCCACACCGCCGCTGAGTTTTGCTAAGCGTTCTTGTAGTTTTTCACGGTCATACTCAGAGGTAGTTTCTTCGATTTGACCTTTGATTTGATTTACACGAGCTTGAATGTTTGCTTTTTCGCCAGCTCCATCTACTATTGTAGTGTTTTCTTTATTTATGGTAACTTTTTTAGCGCGACCTAGCATATTCAAGGTTACGTTTTCTAGTTTTATGCCTAGATCTTCGCTAATCATTTGTCCCGAGGTCAAAATAGCGATATCTTCTAGCATAGCTTTGCGGCGATCACCGAAACCAGGTGCTTTTACTGCAGCAATTTTTAATCCGCCACGCAATTTGTTAACTACCAAAGTTGCCAAAGCTTCGCCTTCAACATCTTCTGCTATAATCAAAAGTGGCTTGCCAGATTGTACTACAGCTTCTAATACTGGCAAAAGTGCTTGTAGGTTAGAAAGCTTCTTTTCGTGTATTAGGATATATGGATCATCCAAATCTGCAACCATTTTTTCAGCATTGGTTACAAAATAAGGGGAAAGGTAGCCGCGGTCAAATTGCATACCTTCTACTACTTCTAATTCTGTTTCAGCCGTTTTAGCTTCTTCTACAGTTATAACCCCTTCATTGCCAACTTTTTCCATGGCTTTTGCGATCATTTCACCGATCTCAGCTTCGCCATTGGCAGATATTGTGCCTACTTGAGCGACTTCTGCCGAAGTTTTGATTTTTTTTGCTTTCTTTAAAAGATCATGTACTACTTCGTTAACAGCAGCGTCAATACCGCGTTTAACATCCATAGGATTCATGCCAGCTGCAACAGCTTTTGCGCCTTCTTGTACTATGGCTTGGCCAAGTACTGTGGCTGTTGTTGTGCCGTCACCTGCAACATCATTGGTTTTTGATGCTACTTCGCGCAACATCTGTGCGCCCATATTTTCGAACTTATCTTCAAGTTCGATTTCTTTTGCCACCGACACACCATCTTTTGTGATACGCGGTGCACCGAAAGATTTGTCAAGCACTACGTTACGACCTTTTGGTCCCAATGTTACCTTTACAGCATTTGCCAATAAATCCACACCGCGTAACATACGTTCACGAGCTTCACGCCCAAATTTGACTTCTTTAGCAGCCATTTATATTCTCCTTAAATTTAAAATACACAAAAAAGCTATAATTTAGCCAATTATGCCCATGATGTCAGATTCTTTCATGATAAGAAGATCTTCGCCATTAAGTTTTACTTCTGTACCGGACCATTTGCCGAAAAGCACACGGTCGCCTGCTTTTACTTCTAGCGCCACTATTTTGCCGCCATCATCTCTGGCGCCATTGCCCACGGCCACTACAAGACCTTCTTGAGGTTTTTCTTTAGCTGTGTCTGGAATTATTATGCCACCAGCTGTCTTTTCTTCTGACTCTATACGGCGTACTACGACGCGATCATGTAAGGGACGGAAATTACTATTTGTCATTTTTTGAACTCTCGTAGGTTTAAATTAAGCTCAATAATTAAGGCTTGTGATTACAAAACCTTGATTTCTATTAGCGTGTTTTTATAGTCGCTAATATTAACTTATAGATAAAAATTGGTTTTCTTTTTTTCAAGAGCGCATAAAAAATTAAACGGCTTTTTTACACCTGTTGGACCTGCTTGAGTTGCGGTATAAAATGCTTTAGTAAATTTTCCACACCTTGTTTAAGAGTGGCACTGGCCGAAGGGCAGCCAGAGCAAGCTCCATGCATTTTTAGATATACTGTTCCGTCTCGGTATCCACGAAAAGTAATATCTCCACCATCTCTGGCTACTGCGTCCCTTATATGGCTGGCTAGTAATTCTTTTATGCAGTTTACTATTTCTTTGTCTTTTTCTTCAAAAAATTCTTCATCATTGTTGGCTGAAATAGCTGCAGGGGCAGCTTGGTTTTCTGCATATACATTTTCGTTACTAAGAAAATATTCCAAAATAACTGCTAATATCGCAGGCTTTATGTGCTTCCACTCGCAATTGCTTTTGCTAATGGCTATAAAGTCTGTTGCAAATAATATGGAGCTAACACCCTGGATATTAAATAATTGAGCAGCTAATGGTGATGAAGTTTTTGCTTCTTCCTCTGTTTTATATTCTACTATTTTGTCTTTAGAAATTAAGCGACCAGGAAAAAATTTTAATGTATTTGGGTTAGGTGTTTCTTGCGTTTGTATAAACATTGCAATACTTTCTTTTACTTAGTTAATGTCTAGATAAAACCAACTATTTCCTTTATCTCTTTTAGATTTTTTTCTGCTATATTTTGCGCTCTTTCGGCACCGTTATGTAATATATTATCTATATAGCCTGGATCCTTTGCCAGTTTATGTAATTCGCAGGAAATTTTGCCAAGCTTTTCAGTGGCAAGTTCGGTTAGACTTGCTTTGAATGTGCTGAACGGCTGGCCAGCAAATTGCTGTAGCACCTCTTCTTTTTTTTCGTTAATAAAAGCTGCATATATGCCGATTAAATTATTTGCCTCTGGCCTTAATTCTAGCTCGGCGATATTTTCTGGTATAGGCAGGGTATCTGTTTTTGCTTTACGTATTTTTAAAGCGATGTCGTCAGCACTGTCCTTTAGATTTATGCGTGATAAAGGAGAGGGGTCCGACTTAGACATTTTTTTTGTGCCATCTTTTAGCGACATTATCCGTGGTGCGTTGCTTGAGATAAGTGCTGTCGGAAGCTTGAAATATATCTGCTTAGCTTCGCCATTAATCAATTCTGCTTGCCCATAATTTAAATCTATTAAGCGTTGCTCATAATCGGCGTTAAATTTTTTAGCGATATCACGGGTGAGTTCTATATGTTGTTTTTGATCTGTGCCGACAGGTACTATAGTTGCTTTATATAATAATATATCTGCAGCCATTAAGCTTGGGTATACATAAAGTCCGAGGGAAGCCTTCTCGCGATCTTTGCCCGCTTTGTCTTTAAATTGCGTCATGCGATTTAACCAGCCGACTCTAGCAATACAGTTAAAGATCCAGCACAATTCGCTATGCTGTGGCACGCGAGATTGGTTGAATACTATATGCTGTTTTGCATCTATACCGCAGGCTAAAAATGCTGCCACTGCGTTGCGCGTGGAGTCTATGAGATCTTGCGGTGCAGGGTTTACGGTTAAAGCATGCATATCTACTGCACAGTAAGTGCAATCATAGTTTTGTTGCAGATCTACCCACTGTTTAATGGCGCCTAAATAATTGCCAAGATGTAGATCACCGCTTGCTTGTACGGCTGAAAATATACGCTCTGAATGATGTTGCATTATAAAATTACCTGCGCAATTTGTTCTTTAATATATTTATATCGATCGCCTTAAGCATTATCGTTACCAGAAGATAGATTAGCATAGCTAGTATTATAATGGCAAGGTTTGTTAAGATGCGTAAGAAGTTTGTACTTTGACTAGATAGAGCAAAGCTGAAATAATATTGTGCTAATAGTAAAAATAGCCCCATAATCCCTGCAGCAATTATAAATTTGTAGAGGCGTTTTGCTATTAGCCCATCGGCTATGAAATATTTGCGTTTTTTTAGGCCAAAAAATAGTAAAGCGCAATTTACCCATGCTGTAAAAATTTCTGCGATAGCTATTCCACGAGCAGAAAAATATGGAAACAAAGTTAAGGCCAAGAAAATATTGATTGCAACCGATATAGCAGCAAAAGACAGTGGAGTTTTAGTATCGTGCCTAGCAAAGTAGTTGGGGACCAAAGCTTTAATAAGTATAAAAGCTGGTAGGCCAAGCCCATAAATTGTTAGTACTCCTGCTACTTTTATGGTAGAGCTAACGCCAAAATTTCCATGTTCTAATAATAATCGGACAATTGGTTGTGCCATTATTAACAGTGCCATAGCGGCTGGAAGAGCTAAAAACAGTGTGAATTCTATAGCTCTATTTTGTAGCTCTTGGCTTTTTTGTTCAATTTTTGATCTTTGTGCTGAAGAAAGCTCTGGTAACAATACTGTAGCTACACTAATGCCAATAATACCAAGCGGTAATTGATACAGTCTGTCTGCATATGCTAACGTAGAAATTGCGCCGCTATCTCCAGAGGCTATGCTGGTGTTTATTAATAAATTGATTTGTGTTATGCCGCCGCTAATAGCAGCAGGAAAGGCCAAGGTTAGTAATTTACGAATTTTGGGGGTAAAATGTGGCGGCTTGATTTTGAGCTTGATGCCCGCTTTGAGAGCAGCGCTATATACTAATGCAAGCTGTATAAGGCCAGCACACATTACGCCTTTAGAAAGCGCAAGCCCTGTAGTCCAATAATCTAAATGGTAATAATAGCTATATATAAGTACTAAAATTAAAATAAAATTTAAGAATATCGGTGCTATGGAGGCAGCGAAATAACGATGCAGTGAATTCAGCATGCCGCTAATTATAGCCGTTAGCGACATGCAGCTTAAGTATGGGAACATGATTAGAGCAAATCGGATAGTCATGTAGTATTTGGTGCTGCCTTGTTCAAATCCTGGTGCGATTATATAGCGTACCAGCAGTGGCATTGAGATTTGGGCAATGATAGTTATTAGCAATAAGGTAGTGAATAACACGCCAAAAACTTGTGCTGCGAAATCTCGGGCTTGATCCAAGCCTTTTTCTTCTATATCTTTAGTAAAAAGTGGAATAAATGCTGAAGATAATGCACCTTCTGCGAATAAACGACGAAAGCTGTTGGGAAAGCGAAAGGCTGCGTTAAATGCGTCGGCTGTTGGGCCTGTACCAAGAGAAACTGCCATTAACATTTCGCGTAAGAAACCAAATAGGCGGCTTGCGGCTGTGCCGCTAGCAACCGTTGCAAATTTTTTAAAAAGTTCCATTTATAGCGCAGTGTTTAAGAATTAATAATAGCTTATTGCATTATAAGTATTATATTTATAAAATCAATGTGACTTTTGATAAGCGGATTTTGCTGATGGAAAAAATAGAGAGCCTTTTAGATATCATTACCCCTTATAAGACATTGTTTTGCGATATTTGGGGAGTTGTGCATAATGGTGTTAAAATAGATGTGCAGGCGGTTAATTTATTGGTACAATTACGCAAAAAATCTATTACTGTGATTTTGGTTACTAACTCACCAAGATTGGCATCTGAGGTAGCTGCTCAGCTTAAAAATATTGGCGTGCCAGAAGAGGCCTATGATTTTATAGTTAGCTCTGGCGATGCAACTCGAGAATTGATAGAGGATGGACCTAGGCGCTTGTGTTACATAGGAACGGATCAGGAATTACATATTTTAGACGGGTTAAGTAATGAAATAGTTGAATTGGAAGAGGCAGATGGAGTTTTATGTACGGGGTTATTTGATGCAGAGCATGATAAGATAGAGGATTATCATATGATTCTTCAACGTGCACGCTCGAGGAATTTACCTTTTATTTGTGCTAATCCGGATTTGCAGGTATGGCGAGGCAATCAATTGCTTTATTGTGCAGGCGCTTTGGCTCGGGAATATAGTTTATTGGGCGGCCGTTGTTTTATAGCAGGTAAACCGCATAGCGCTATTTACGATTTAGCTTATAAGCGCGCTGCTTCGCTGGGTAGAAAGATAAAAAAATCAGAAATTTTAGCAATAGGTGATGGTCTATTGACAGATATAAAGGGAGCTTTGGCCTTTGGTATAGATAGTCTTTATGTCCTTGCCGGAGTAGATCGCGAGAATTTTATGTTAAATAATGCGTTTAGTGAAGCGTTATTTAAACAATTCTTGAAGTCCAATGCGCTAGAGCCTTTAGCTTATATGTTTTCTTTAAAATAATTTTGTTGAAAGTTATAAGCTAAAAATGCTGTCTCATTTTATTATCTTAAATACTAGTAAAAATTTAACGACTAGCTTACGTGGTGCTGTAGTAGCTATTGGTAATTTTGACGGTGTGCATCGTGGGCATCAATATTTATTGGGGCAAGCTTTGCATAAAGCGCGCGAATATAATTGTCCGGCCCTGGTGTTGACTTTTGAGCCTCACCCTAGGAGTTTTTTTGCTATAGATTCATCATTATTTCGGTTAACAAATAATCAGCAAAAATATAAAATTCTAGAGCTTTTAGGCTTTAACGCAGTTGTTGAACAAGAATTTTCTCAAGCTTTTGTTCAGACAGAGCCAATGGATTTTATAGACAAGATTCTAGTAAATAACCTGGCAGCGCGTGCTATAATTACTGGCAAGGATTTTTATTTTGGTAAAAATCGTGCTGGGTCATCGCATAGTTTAAAATCATATGCTATGCAACATCAGAAATTTGAAGCTATATCAGTTGACATACAAGCGGCTGACAATGGTAAAATTATCTCATCGAGTTACATACGCTGCTTATTGCAGTGTGGTCAAGCTAGGGAAGCTGCAGAATTATTGGGTTATCATTATACAGTAGAATCGGTAGTGATTCATGGTGCAAAATTGGGTAGGGAGCTAGGGTTTCCGACTATTAATATGTCTTTGCCGCCTCATATAGTTTTGGCACATGGTATATATGCAGTAAAGCTCAAGCGAGCAAATGGTATTGTATTAGATGGTGTGGCTAGTTTTGGCAGAAGGCCTACAGTAACTGAGGCTGGGCAGGTTTTGCTAGAAACTTATTTATTCGATTTCGCGGAAGAGATTTATGGTGAATATGTTGCTGTTAGTTTTTTTGAATATTTAAGGCCAGAAAAAAAGTTTGCCGATTTAAGTAGCATGGTCAAGCAAATATCTTTTGATGTAAGGAGGGCGCAAGCGGTTTTAAAAATAGCTAAACCGATTTCGGTTTTAGATGCTAAATTATGTTTTTAACTAAATTTATTATCTAAGTTGTTTGCGGCTATATCGCATAGTTTTTTTACCCTTCCGCCAGAGCGGCAATAGGCATAAACAGGCTTTTCGGCAGCCGTTAATATCTCTGCCATTTTTTCTGCCGTTTGTAAGGTCAGGTTATTCATTGTAACTGGTAAATAAGCGGTTTTAATGTTAAGCTTTGCTGCTGCTTTTTCTATTTCAGTAAAATTTGTTTGTCCTAGTTCTTCGCCGTCAGGTCGGTTGCATAATATGGTCTTGAAGCCTGCTTGCGCTAGAGATTCTACATCATTTTCATTGATTTGTTTGCCTACATATATTTGCGGTGAATATTCTTCGGCTTTAAAATTAGTACTCATAAGTTTAGCAGTATCTTATAGGGAAATTGCTATAGTTGTTGCTATAACAATATATGCACTTATTATAATGGTAGAGTAGAATAATGCGCTTTTAGTTAGCTCTGTCATGACATAGTCCTTTTCTTAATTGTTTAAAATGTAACATGTTTTGCAAAATATTACAATATGTAACATTTAATTTATTTGTATTCAGTTGCCGTTATTTTCAGGCAAGCTTGGTAGATTAGTATGTTTTTTTACTTGTGTTCTATTAAGAGGTAACTAAACGATATGGAAAAAGCTAAAACTGGCTTTTCTGGCGGTGATATTGGTTTTGCGCTGGGTATTGTTATTATTTTAACGGTATTGTTTATGCCAGTGCCAGCTATCGTTTTGGATATAGGGCTATCCTTTTCTGTTGCGCTTGCTGTGTTAATTTTGATGGTGTCTTTGTGGATACAAAAACCTTTGGATTTTTCTGCTTTTCCTACCGTCTTGCTTATTGTTACTATGCTGCGATTATCCTTGAATATAGCAACTACCAGGGTTATTTTGTCGCATGGTAATGAGGGCACAACCGCCGCTGGCAATGTTATACATGGCTTTTCCCAATTTGTTATGGGCGGTGACTTTGTAATCGGCCTGGTTGTTTTCTGTATACTTATAATAATAAATTTTGTTGTTATTACTAAAGGTGCAACGCGTATTGCAGAAGTCGCCGCTAGGTTTACATTAGACGCCATACCGGGCAAGCAAATGGCTATAGATGCTGATTTGTCGTCTGGTTTAATAAACGAGAAAGATGCGCAAGATCGGCGTAAAGAGCTGGAGTCTGAAAGCGCTTTTTTCGGAGCTATGGATGGTGCGTCTAAATTTGTGCGCGGTGATGCTGTTGCTGGCCTTATTATCACCTCTGTTAATATTTTTGGCGGTATTGTGATTGGCGTTACACGCCATGGCATGGATGTTGGACAAGCAGCTAATGTATTTACTAAATTATCTGTTGGGGATGGGCTGGTTACGCAAATGCCTGCGCTTATCGTTTCCTTAGCTGCTGGTCTTCTGGTTTCTAAAGGCGGAGTACAGGGCACAACAGAAAAAGCCGTGCTTAGCCAATTGGGTGGCTATCCTAAAGCTTTATATGTAGCAGCAGTGTTGCTTTTTGTTTTGGGCGCTATGCCTGGATTGCCAAAAACCCCCTTTTGGTTTTTATCTGTATTGATGGCTTGTACTGCTTATATAATACCTCGTCGATTGCAGCGTGAAGAGGCTGAGCGTCAGGCGCAGCAAGCTCATGAGGAGCATATGGCGCAAAAAGAAGAAAAACTTTCGCTAAAATCTTCGTTGGAAGTGCCTACATTACAGATTTCTTTTGGCAAACAATTGGCTAGTCGTTTATTGCTGCAACAAAATGAATTGGCAACGCGTATGGCCAATATGCGGCGAAAATTTGCCAAGGAGTATGGTTTTATTGTTCCGGAGATTCATATAAGCGATGATTTCTCTAATCCGCCAAAATCTTATCGCATAAAACTTTATGGTACTGTTATTGCCGAGTATCAAATGCGTATTGGTGAGGTGCTGGTAATGTTGGGTAATCGCAAGATGCCTTCTGTTCCTGGCGAAGAAGTAACAGAGCCTGCTTTTGGTATGCGCGCTTTTTGTACTGCAGAGGCTTTTCGAACAGAGCTAGTGCGTGATGGCTATATGGTGGTTGATAATTTATCTGTATTATTAACGCATTTAAGCGAGGTTATACGAAATAACTTGGCGCAACTACTTTCTTATAAAGATATGCGTATGTTGCTAGATCAGTTAGATCCTGAATATCGTAAATTATTAGACGATATTTGCCCTGCTAATCTTTCTTATTCTGGCTTGCAGTCTGTCTTAAAATTGCTATTGGCTGAGCGGGTTTCTATTCGTAATTTAAATCTGATATTAGAAGCTATTGCAGAGGTAGCGCCACATTTGCGCACGCCAAATCAGATAGTTGAGCATGTGAGAATACGTATTTCGCAGCAAATTTGTGGGGATTTAGCTCCTAGTGGAGCATTGAATGTGTTGCGTTTGGGGGCTCATTGGGAGTCGGTGTTTCATGAGGCTCTTAAGCGCGATCAAAAAGGCGATATTGTTGAATTTGATATAGATCCAAGGATTTTAGAAACTTTTAGTGCAGATGCAAATAAAGTGATACGCCAGCATCTAGACAATAGGGAAGAGTTTGTGTTAGTAACATCAAGTGACATGCGCCCTTATATAAGGATGATAATGGAGCGGCTATTTTCTTCGCTTTCGGTTCTGTCGCATAATGAAATAGCGCGTGGTGTTGAGCTGAATAATATAGGATCCATTTCTTGAACCTTGCTTCGCTAGCTAGCCTTATCGGAAATTTGCCGCTTGAAAAGACGGTGATATTTGCTTTACTTGTTTTCTCAAGGGTTGGGGCTTGCTTTATGTGTATGCCGGGCATGTCTTCGGCGCGGGTTCCTGTGAATGTGCGGTTATTTTTGGCCCTCGCCTTTAGTGTGGCTATTATGCCGATAGTTCAGCCGGATTTTAACAAGCTTGTTGACCAACCGCCAACACTTTATTTACTTGCTTTTATCGCCTCTGAGAGTTTGGTCGGCGCCGTTTTGGGGTTAACTGCGCATATGTTTTTTTGGGCACTGCAGTTTATGGCCACGACTATTGCAAGCGCTTTAGGCTATACCGGACAGCCTTCGCCAGGCATTTTGGATGTTGGCTCAGAAGGGGCTTTTGCAAATCTTTTATCGCTTTTTCTTTTGATACTTTTTTTTATAAGCGATATGCATATGTTAGTTTTGCGGGGTTTGCTTTTGTCTTATCAATCTATAAAGCCAACGTTAATACCGCAGCCACAAGCAGCTCTAATAGACTATCGGGAGGCTTTAGCTACAGCTTTTTTATCTCTGGCTAGAATAAGCTCTCCTTTTATAGTATATGGTATTGTAGTTAATTTTGCTGTGGGGTTGGTTAATAAATTAACTCCTCTTATTCCTATTTATTTTATTTCTACTTCTGCTGTTATGTTTGGCGGGTTGTTTTTGCTGTATTTCATGTTGCCACAGCTTATGGAATATCTGGGCTTAGAACTAAATAGATGGATCACCAACCGGTTTTAGGGTAGAGAAATGCAGTCGTCTAGTAAGCGTTATAAAAAATTATTAAAAGCCCAAAGGCTTATTAAATTACGCGATGAAATGCAGGTGCGTATTTTAGAAAAAGAGAAAAATAAACTGGATGAAGATAAGCTTGCAATGTATGATATGTTGCAAAAGCTGGATAAAATTACTTGTGATCCAGTGATTATTTCTAAGGCCCTTAGCCGTAATGCTGTATCTAAGCGGCAAGTAGAACAAAGCATTGCTATAGAAACGCAGAAATTTTTGCAGTCACAACATCGCGTGGAGCTTTTACAAACAAAGCAAATAGAGGCATCTCGCATGGAAGAACGTAAAAGAGTAGAAGCAAATATAATTGAGCGTGTAGCGTTACAAACAATAAAAGTAAGCTTTACATAAGTTTAGTGTATTATAATTGGCGCTTGGGACGTCTTTAGGGTGTATTGAATGATTAATAATACTAATGATTTATTGTTAGGTGTTGTGGCGGCGGCTAGCCCCACTACCTATCAGCGATCCTTGCAGAAACTGCAGCTAGCTCAGCGTACGAGCGGTGCTGTGCCCTCGTCAAATGGTACAGAATCCAAAAATGCTTTTCAAAATCTTTTAGCTAAGCAAGAGGTTAGTGCTGTTAGCAATAAATCTATAGGCTCAACTGCTTTGGTAAGAAAAAATACGAAAGCTTACCAGGAGTTTGAAGCCTTTATGCTGCAGTCTTTTGTAGAAAATATGTTTACTAGCGATAACTCTAAAGTTTTTGGTAAGGGGCAAGCTGGTAAAATTTGGCAATCAATGATGTCAGAGGCTATAGCCAAGGAAATGGCAGCTAATGGCGGCATAGGCATAGCAAAAATGTTGCTTAAGCAGGCAAATGTTAAAGAGCAGCAAACTGATATTGCAGATAATAAGCCAGTATTTAAATCTTTATTTTCTGTAGTAGATCATCAAAACCCTGCTGTAGAAAAAGATCCATTACGTAATATTTATGCGGCAAAGCATGCTTAATTTGTTTTCTTTAGAGGAGTGCAATTCAAAATGGCTAATATAGAAACAAACATCGATGCGGCTGTAGAATTTAGCGACGAAGTGGATAATTTATATCAAGATATAGAGCAGCATCCTAGTATTAGGAATTTTTTGGAAATCATAGCCCAAGCAGAAGAGTTATTGGACTATGAAATTGAAAGTTTACAGTCACAAAAACTTCCTGATTTTACAGCCATTAATACAAAAAAAATTCGTGTGCTTAGGGATTTGGAAGAAGCCAAAGAAGTATTGTTAAATATATCGGATAGGCGTTATCAAGAGTATGCTATAGAAAAATTAGCTGGACTAAAACCTAAATTAGAACGTGATCAAGAATTGTTAAAAATGCATTTAGATGCGGTTAGCGATTTAGTAGAGGTAATAAAATCTAGTGTTAAGAATGCTGAGGCGGATGGTACTTACAGTGTACCTTCTATCGTACGTCTTAATAAAGCTAAGGTTGGTAATGAAGAAATTGTAGAGCATTCTGAAGAAAGCGTAACTAAATAATGTTACGTATTATCTTACTTGGGCTTTGGATTTGTGCTGTTGCTTTGGGAGCTTTTATCTTTGCTTTGCGCATGACGCCTAAATCTTTGATTAGGGGTGGACATATTTCTGTAGAATCAACACTTGATTACGAGCGAACAAAAGTTTTGGATATTCCTATCATTAGGGAAAATGAATTAAAGGGATATGTTGTAGCGCAATTTGTATATGTTATAGATTCCAAAGCGGGTGCAGTTTTAGGTAATAGTATTTTAGCTGATTATATCAATGATGCTTTGTTTGAAAAATTTTATGGTAGCTATACTACTGCAGATCAAATTGATAAAGTTGACGTTAAATTATTAAAAACTGAGTTGATGGCAGATATAAATAAGCGTTTGCCTAAACCTTTTTTAAAGGATTTAATAGTGGCACACTTTAGTTATTATACTAAAGAAAAGCTGTTACAAAGTAAAGATATTAACCTGCCAGTTATTCACTAAGCTTTACGCTTTCAGCAAAGTCTTGTGCTTAATTAATAAGGCTGCCTCAAGAGCGGTAGTTAGTTTTTCTGTATTTTTTATAGCGTTATCCGTGTTCGCTTCATTAAAATTAATACTATCCAATTGTACGGAAAATAAAAGGGCAGAGAGAGTCAGTCTAAAATTTGCTTGTACGCCTTTGCTTTTAAATGTCATATAAAAAGTAATGTTTGGTAATTCATTCCAATTTACGTCATATGTTGCGCGTCCAGCAAAGCGGATAGTGTTAGTAATAAAATGCAATTCAGTAGCCGCTTCAATAATATCTCCAATATTTGCAAGCTTATTATTATGGGCGTACGTAATGTAGTCTGAGATATCTATAAGTCTTAGATCGCTTAAAATTCTAGCTATATAATAAGCTATAATTTGCTCTCTCTCGTTGGTTATTCTATCCATTATGTCTAGCATAGCTGCTATTCCTTTGATATTGGTCGGGCAGATTATTTGCCAATTTTATTTATATAGCGTATAATTTCTGCTACAGCATGGTAGAAATCTTCAGGTATGACTTGGTTAACTTCAACTTGTTTATATAAAGCTCGGGCCAATTCAACATTTTCAATAATATGTATATTATGCGCCGTTGCAATTTCACGAATTCGTAGTGCTAAAAAATCCTGTCCTTTTGCAATAACTACTGGGGCAACATCTTGCTTGGCTTTATAGCGCAGTGCTATGGCAAAATGTGTTGGGTTAGTAATTACAACGGTAGACTGCGGTACATTTGCAAGCATTCTCGCCCTGGCGCGTGCTCGGCCAAGCGAGCGCATACGGGCTTTTACGGCTGGATTTCCTTCCATTTCCTTATATTCATCTTTAACCTCTTGCTTGGTCATACGCAGCTCTTGTCTCCACTTTAAACGTGTCCAAAATATATCAAAAGTCGCAATAGCGCCAAGCGCTACTAATGTTGAAAGTAAAAGCCTAGAAATTTGTTGTTTAATAAAATAAGCAATATTTATTGGGTCAAATAAGAAAGCATTTATAAATACTAGAGTATTATGAAAAAACGTTAAATAAAGAATAAGATTAATTATAAAAAATTTTATTAATACTTTTGCAAATTCAACCAATCCAGTTTTGCTGAAGATACGTTTAAAGCCTTCTTTGGGAGAAATTCGGGCCGCTTTTGGTCGTATGCGCTCTAGTATGAATTGCGGAGCATTTTGTAATATTGATGCTCCTACGCCGCCTAGGGCTATAACGATAAAAATTGGAGCTATGGCAATAAATATTAGGGTAAGCAGCTCAGTAAATAAATATTTAATATTTTGGGCTGCATATATATCTATCTGGCCAGCATATTCAAAATAACGATGTAAGATAGTTATTAGCTTTTCAAAAGCTGGCGCAATAATAAAAGCAAATATTATGGCAAATGAACTTACGGTGCCAAATAATATCGTTTCTTTAGAAAATGGTATGTTACCTTGCTCTATAGCCTTGCTAATTTTGTGCGCGCTAGGCTCTTCTGTTTTGCTTTCCTTATCTGGACTATCTTCTGCCATGGTCCTCTACTTTTTAACGATAATCTAGGCTTCGTTAAGGCTAATGGAACCTCGTTCGGATAAATTGATAGCTCTGAAAGCGATTGTACGGCGAGCTTCAATGGTTTCCTCGGCTGTAAGGTTATGGTTTGGTGTCATTAATTCTGCCTCTACCATGCGTCGGCTCCGTGGTGATAAGGCCTCTAAGACCACTTCTACTAACTCGTCTGCAGCTTTATACAGTGCTTTAATTATAGTTTCTGTTGGGATACCATCAAAAAGCAACAAGCGAGCTTCTTTTGATAGTCGTGGTAGGTCTTCGAAAACAAATAGTAGAGATTTTATATTGTTTAAATCTCTTTCGTCTAGATCTTTTAAATCTTTTAGGACATCATCTAATTGTTCACGGTTAAGATTATTAAATATCGCAGCAATTTGCGCGTAGTTGGATTTATTTTCGGCCACAGGTTTTTTGGCAAAGCTGGCTCGCAAAGCTTTTTCTAAATTAGCTACTGCGGCTGCTGTGACCTCGCCTAAATTCATGGTTTTCTTTATTATTTCTTTGCGCTGCTCTGGTGGCAATACTAAAATTATTTTTGCAGCTAACTCTGAAGGTAGTCGGGATAGCACGTAAGCGCATATTTGGGGATGCTCAGTAGATAGATGCAAATATAATTTTTCTGGTGATAACTTTTCTATAGCCAGCCACACATTCTCTCCTGGTGCAAGATATTCTTCTTTTTCTTCTATTATTGCTAAGGCTTCAGATTCGCCGAGCGTTTCTTTCAAGAGATTATTAAATTGAGCTCCGGCAGCTGAGATGGTGCCGCCTTCTGCAAAATTGTTTTCAAATTCTTCTACTAATTTCTCAAATTCTGCTGGCGTTATATCTGGTAAGGTTTGAGCTTTATTATTAAGTAAGCGTAACTCTTCGGTATTGAGATGGCGTAGTAATTTGGCCGCAGCATTTTTGCTTAATGCTACTAAAAGTGCTGCAACTTTTTGTTGCCTTGTTAACGTGTCTATGATCGAATTTGTAGTAGCAATTGTTTCTTCAACCGTTGCTTCTGCATTTTCTGTATCTAGAGTATCTGACGGTGGAATTTCTGGCATAAAAATCTTTCGGTATATTTACCAAGCTAAATTTATTTATTATTTAAAATTTCAAGTAAACTTATGCCAAATTTAGTAGGGTCATTTGCCAAAGGTACTATTTCGCCCTTTGCTATAACTCTGCCATTGACCACTATATTTAATGGTTCGTCTAAGCTAGTCTCTAAATTTATTATCGAACCACGGCTCAAATTCATTAAAGCTGCTACTTGCATAGTTGTTGATCCCAGCACTACTTGCACATCAACAGGTATGTCCATTATAATTTGGCTGCCATTGGTTGCTGGTGCAGAGGCCGACGTTTCTTCTGGCCCGGTGTTTAACTTAAACCTAGAGGAAAGCGGGTTTGGTTTATTAAACCCCGTATTTAGGTTAGCCATATCTGCTAAGGGAGAATTTTTTGGATTATTAACTTTGTCGTCCATAGGGTTTTATCGCTTATTTTGCTTATAATTACTTATATAATTTCTTTTTCAGAAATTTCATCTATTTTTTTACTAGTAAATGGTAAGCCGCCGTTTATAGCTTGCAGCAAAGCATTTGGTTGGTTTCGCATTGGCATTGCGGTGCTGCGCGAAGTTTTGTTTTGTATATCTTTTCTTATGTTATCATCCACGGTGTTTTCAGTTATTGTGCTGTTGGCCTTAGTTGTAAGAAAAGTAGAGCTAGGTTTTGTTGCTATATTTAAATTATTTGCACGTGCCTCTAGCTCAGTATTTAGTTTTTGCAATTTATTATAGGACTCTTTTAATTTAGCATGGCCGAGTTCCATCTCGCTTGTTAATTTTGTGATTTCTTTTCTTATACGCGTAGACTCGGCTACTCTAGCATCCATTTTTCTGTTTTCATCACAAATATCTTCGTACTCTTCTTTTAATATAGAAACAGCTTTATCCAGATTTGTACTTGAGATAGCGATTTGACGCATCAAATCTTTTCCTAAAAACATCAATTCTTTATTTGTGTGCATAGTATTTTGTGCTTTTTTTACAGCGACTAAAAATATCGCTACAGAAGTAAAATCAATTATTATGCTAACTATGTGGACTAGGAACAATTTCATTTAACGCTCGGCTCCGTTAGTTATAAACTCGTTGATTTTTACAGAAAAATGTGTGCCCATTTTTCCAAGTGAACCGCGGTATAAATGCTTATTTGAACTTTGGATATTTATGTTAGAAAAAGCTCCGCTGGGTAAAGGTAATATCTGGCCTGGCTGTAGTTGCGATAGTTCATAAAGTGACATAGCACCTTGATTTATGTAGGCTTGCAAGGTGAGTTCTGTATTATTTACTTCCTTTGCTAGCGAAGCGTTCCATAATTGGTCAGATATATTTGGCTTAGTCTTTAGTAATTCTAGCATATGTTGATAAAAGGGACGATAGCTACGGTCGGCAATAAATAAACGCATCTTTCCCGAAGCACCTGGAAATCTTATGGCAATAGTGAAATCATAAAGACTATCATTTTCTAACCGTTTTTCGCCTATTTCATTTCCTGTCAATGCCTTGTCTAATTCCATAAAGGGCAACCCATTATGAGACAATTTATCATTTATTGCTTCTGCGAATTTTTCGCTTGCTAAAAAAGCTGTTCGTTGTTCTCCGGCGCTTAAGCTACTGTAACCCTTTTTGTTTTTGGTAGGACTTAACGCTCCATAAAAAGCAGAAACAAATAAATCAATTAAATCCTCTTCTAATAATAAAATGACATAGCCGCCTAGCGCTGTAGAGTTAAAAAACGTTATGTAATCATTGGGTTTGATGGTAGTTTTTAACTTAAAGAATTCTACTTCATTAATTGCTGCGAGTTCGCTAAAGAAACTTATATTGGTATAGTCCTGCATATAATTTGCAAAAAGCTTTGTTATTTCTTGTATAGCTGGGCCAAAGCTTTTTATATTTTCCTTAGATACTGTTTTGGATTTAGAAAACAAACTAGCTAAGCCACTGATATTAGGCTTTGCAGAATTTTTTGTAGCCAAGAAAGAGGGGGGCGTTTGCTTTGTTTTTATTTTACTGTCTTTCATGAATGGTTCTCACAAATACCCGTCTTATAAAATTTATTTTAAGCCGTTGCGGGAGCTTTATTAACAACAGCTTCTTGCTCAACTACTGCTATGGAAGGTCTATAAAGATCTGAAATGGTTTTTCTGCCATATTCTAAAGCAACTTGTGGCATAGCCCCATTCATATAAGCCAGCAATGTTTGCTTTACCACTACGAAGACCCTACTTCTTTTGTAGCGAACCGTCTTTACCTGCATAGCTATAGGGCCAAATACACCATAAGAACAAAAAACCCCAGCGAAAGTTCCAACTAAAGCAGATCCTATTGATTCTCCTAAAACTTCGGGGCTGCCATTTATGTGGCTCAAGGCGTTAATAATTCCTAAAACGGCTGCAACTATACCCAATGCTGGTAAAGAATCTGCTACAGTTTGTAAGGCGTGATAAGGTTTTTGCCAATCGCGTACTAAAGTTTCGATTTCCTCATCCATAAGGGCTTCAACTTCAAATGATCTAGCATTGCCCATAAGGATTAGTCGACAATAATCGCATATGAAATTGAGCAAAATAGTATTTTTTAAAATTGCCGGATGCGCTTGAAAAATCACTGAATTTTTTGGGTCATCGACGTGGCGCTCTACTTCAGCGCTAGGCTTAGAACGCATTTCACGCATCAAACTATACAATACCCCAAGTAAAGCAATATATTGTTTTTCCTTAGGCACATCATTTTTTAGAGCTTGAAGAAGAGCTTTGCCAGTGTCTTTCATTACAGCCAAAGGATTGGCTACAATAAAGCTGCCGAAAGCAGAGCCAAGTAAAACTATATATTCAGATGGCTGCAACAAAGTTTCAAGTTTACACCCCATATGCACAAAGCCACCAAGCATACAACCTAAAGCGATTGCGACTCCCAAAATAATAGCCAACTCTGTACCTCCACACGCTATACACGTTATAATTAATGTCCTAAAATAAAGCTAGAGTCAAGAGCTGAGTTTGAATCTTGCAGCTCGTTTTCCCTATCAGATGTTCGTAGAATAGATTATTTAGCTTGTGTCAAACTTATGGTTGTTTGCTATGACAATTTGGTCTCAATAACTTTTAATAAAAAACTTTATTTTGTGGTAATTTTATGCTATTTTATGAAATATATATAGTAATATTAGTGGGGGTAACGCATAATGGTTGGGGCTATTTGGGAATATAGGCGTGCGACGCGGGATATTAATAAAAGCTTAGCTGCTGTTGAAAAAAAAACCGATGTAAAACGTGAAACGGCTTATTATCTTGAACATATTGGGAAAATAAAAACCGCTGATGAGTTGCTCAATGATAGTAAGCTGTATCGTTATGTAATGAAAGCTTATGATTTAGAGGATCTGACCTATGCCAAAGGTTTGATTCGTAAGGTGCTAACTGATGCAGACTATGCGGCTAGATTGCGTGACCCAAAGTTTCAAACGCTGAAAGCTGCCTTTAACTTTACGGCTTTTAAGGAGGTTACTACTTCTCTGCGCCCAGCTACTGTTGGAACCGTTGCTCGCTACAAAGAGATGGTTTTGGAAGAGCAAGTTGGGAGTTTTAATGAAGGAGCTAGGCAAGCGATTTATTTTAAACGCCGTATAGAAGAGTTAATCAACGATAACAAACTTAAAAAGAATAAAGATACTTGGCCTGTATTTTTGTTGGGCGATAAAACTATGTCTAAAATGGTCTTTTCTGCTTTGGGCTTATCTCAGGCAGTGCAGGCAACTAGCTTAGATGCAAAGGTGCGTTTGCTAAAACGGCATATGTCTGCTGAGGATCTTTTTAACCCAGAGCGTCGCGAGAGGTTTATAAAGCGAGCTTTGGCAAATTATGATGTTGCTCATTCTGCAAATGTATATTCGCCAGGCTCTGCGGCTTTGACTATACTTAATGGGACAGGGAATATTTCTGCTGATTTATTAAGTGCTATTAATAATTTAAGGCCAGTACGAGGATAAGCTTAGTTTTTTCTGGATTTTCTTCTGTTTTAATTGGTAAGCTATAAGCAAGTTTTATAAGGTAAGCTCTCTGTTAAATATAATAGCTTTAATTGTGGTGTTGCTATGCAGAATTCGATTTATGTAGGAATTTCCGGTCAACTTAGTTTATCTAGGCGCATGGATATTATTGCGCAAAATATGGCTAACATAAACACTGCTGGTTTTAGGGCTAGAGGATTAAAGTTTGATCAGCTATTGTCAAAGATAGCTGTGGATCACGGGGATAAACCAAGTTTTATTTCTGTTGGCAAAGATTATGATGTTGATCGTCCTGGTGAGTTAGTTAGAACAGAGAGTCCGCTAGATATTGCTATACATGGGAAAAATGCTTGGCTTTCTTTGTCGACTCCAAACGGGTTGGTTTATACTAGAGATGGCAGAATGAATATGACCGCAGATGGTCAATTAATTTCTGTGGCTGGATATAATTATTTGGATACTGGCGGTGCGCCAATACAGCTGGATCCTCATGCTGGCGATCCAATTATTAAGCCTAATGGTGCTATATATCAAGGAAATAAGCCTGTGGCTGCAATAGGTTTGTTTACTTTTCCTCAAGGTAGTAAATTGAGTTACGGCCCTAATTCTTCGGTTGTGGGTAACCGGGCGCCTTTGCCTGTGGAGGATGATAATGATGTTAAGATTATGCAGGGTTACGTTGAAAATTCAAATGTTAATGGCGTTAGTGAAATGACCAATCTCATTTCGGTAAATAGAGCTTTTGAGCAAATAGAATCTATGCTGAGAGCGGAAGAGCAGCAAAGCAGCGAAGCTATTAAGACTTTGGGCGGCGTTTCTGGTTAAGCGTAAATACATGTCGGTTGAATCTTCGAATTTAGATTATATGGCTAAGCTTATTTTATCTCCTGATTTTAAAGCAAATTTAATTCGCGAAGGGGGTATAGTTAGTGAAGTCTCTGCCGAGGCCATAAAAATACGCGGTTTGTCGTCACTGGTTGGACTTGGGGATGCTGTTGTAATAGAAGAAAAGACGCTTAAATTGCGAGCGGAGGTTATACGTGTCGCCGAGGATTATGTATTAGTTAAATCTTTTGATGATACGCATTTGCCTAAATTAGGTGCAAAGGCTTTTGCTGCCGGGGCTTTAATGCTATTGCCAGATATTTCTTGGCGGGGCCGTGTGTTAAATTCTTTGGGGCAGCCTTTGGATGATTTGGGGCCAATAAAATATGGTAAGACTGCAGTTTCAGTAAATTCTTATGCGGCCCCAGCTTTAAAAAGGGGGCGCATAGGAGAAAGTCTTGCTACGGGTGTAAGTGCTTTAGATATTTTTACGCCGATGTGTTTTGGGCAGCGTATGGGGATTTTTGCTGGTTCTGGTGTTGGTAAATCTACTTTGTTGGCTTTAATGGCCCGAGCCGATTCTTTTGATACCGTTGTTTTAGCTCTTGCTGGTGAACGTGGCCGCGAGGTGCGTGACATGCTTGAAGATACTATGAAAGATAGTATGGATAAAGTGGTTGCTATTGTGTCCACTGGTGATGAAAGCGCTATGATGCGTAGATTATGTCCTGTGTCGGCAACATCTGTGGCTGAGTATTTTTCAGCTTTGGGGCATAAGGTTTTGTTAATAGTGGACTCAATAACTCGCTATGCTTTAGCTGCGCGTGAGGTGGCTATAGCAGCACAAGAGCCGCCTGTTGCTCGGGGGTACCCACCGAGTGTTTTTAGCCAATTGTCGCGTTTACTTGAAAGGGCTGGGCCTGGAGTGCAGGGCTCGGGCTCTATAACTGGTATATATGCTGTATTGATTGATGGCGATGATCATAATGATCCAGTTGCTGACTCTATTCGTGGTATTTTAGATGGGCATATAGTCTTAGACAGAGAAATTGCAGCCCAGGGGAGATTCCCCGCGATTAATTTATCCTCTTCTATTTCCCGTCTTGCTACATCTTGTTGGACAGCAGACCAACATCGCTTGGTGCAGGATTTAAAAACATTAATCCTGCGCTATGAAGAAAGCAGGGATTTACGTGCTATGGGTGCTTATAAACCGGGTGGCGATCCTATATTGGACCAGGCTGTTTCGCTTGTGCCTATGGTATACCAGGCTTTGACTCAGAATATTGGTTCTCCGCCTGTGTTTGATCCTTATGCTATGTTAGCTCAAACTCTCAAAGGAGAAAGTTGAGTAGATATTGTTAGATTTTTGTAAAACAGTTTTACTGTGCCAGGCTCGCGCAAGATTGTTGTATTAGACTAAAATAGCTTGATATTTATGGTGGAGTTTTCTGAATGTCTGATGTGAGTAATGTTTTTGCTGTTGCAGCGCGGCAGGCGCAATGGTTATCTGTGCGACAAAATGCTGTAGCTTCAAATATTGCAAATGTTAACACCCCTGGATATAAGGCTGTGGATGTTAAGCCATTTGCTAGTTTTGTAAATGAAGGTGCTAAGCTAGCGGGGTCTATGCTTGTTACGAATCCTCGCCATATGGCTGACGCTGGTGCGGTAGTTGGTGATGTTGCTTTTACAGCGGAGGCAACAGATGAAGTTACGCATTCTGGGAATAATGTAAATTTAGAGGGTGAGGTTAACAAGGGGGCAATAATAGCGCAGGATATGCAGTTTAATGCTTCTGTTGTTAGGGTTTTTCATCGCATGTATTTAGCAGCGGCAAAGGGGTAGGTTAATATGGATCCATTACTTTCGGCAGGCAATATTTCCGTTTCAGGATTAAACGCGCAATCGCAAAGAATGCGTGTAATTTCTGAAAATTTGGCTAATGTGAATTCTACAGGCAAAACTGCGGGCTCGGACCCCTATAGGCGTAAAACGATAAGTTTTCAGGCAGCTGTCGATCACGGTACAGGTAATAGAGGCGTTGGGCTGACAAAAATTGCTACAGATAAATCTTCTTTCATATATAAATATGAGCCTGGTAACCCTGCCGCTAATGAAAAAGGATATGTAAAGTATCCAAATGTGAATATGATTGTTGAAATGGCCGATATGAGGGAAGCAAATCGTAGTTATGAAGCAAATTTGCAGGTAGTTCGACAAACTCGTGATTTAATTTCGCAAACAATTTCTTTATTAAAATAGTGGTTTGCAAAAGCTTTTGAGGGATAATAATGATTAACGCAATAGATGCTGTTGGCTTAATTGATAAAATGAATAGCGTAGGAGGTCCTGATAGCTTATCTTTGGTGAATACGCAAAGTAATGTTGCCTCTGGTGCTAGCTTTGAGCAGATTTTGGCAAAGATTTCTGGTGGATTAGGAGCAAGCTTAAATAAAGCGGAAGAGGCTTCAGTGCAAAAAATGACGGGACATGGCAGTAGTATTTCTGGGGCTGTTAATGCTATTATGGAGGCTGAAAGGTCTTTGAATACGGCTATTGCTATAAGAGACAAAATTGTACAGGCTTATAATGAAATAAGCCGGATGCAAATTTAGCTAGATTATAAAATTTTGCGGAGGAAGTTATGAGTTTGAGGGCTTTATCGATAGCGGCAACTGGCATGAATGCACAACAGGTAAATCTGGATGTCATAGCAAATAATATTGCTAATGTGAATACTACGGGCTTTAAGCGTGCAAGCGCTGAGTTTTCTGATTTGATGTATGAGCCAGATCGTCTGTCATCTGTTGCTGCCACTGCTGAAGGCAGCGCGGTTCCAGAGGGGACATATGTAGGTTTTGGTGTGCAAACATCTGGTATAAGGCATATATTTGCGCAAGGTGCTTTACAAAAAACTGACCATCCATATGATATGCTGATATCGGGGCGCGGCTATTTTCAAGTGCAAAAACCGACCGGAGAGATATTTTATACTCGTGATGGGACGTTTACTCCAGATGCCAATGGGCAATTGGCCACGCCGCAAGGCTATGTGCTTATTCCTGCTGTTACTATTAATCAGCAGGACGTGGTTAAAGTGGACATAAATGAGTCAGGACAGGTGTTTATAACTACTAAAGGAAATCCTGCGCCGGCGGCTCCTGCATTTCAAGTGCAATTAGCTAATTTTGTTAATGAGGCTGGATTGCAGCCTTTGGGTGATAATTTGTTCAGCGCTACCGCTTCTTCTGGGGCAGCTGTAGTTGGTGACCCTGACACGATTGGTTTTGGTAAGATTAAACAAGGTTATCTAGAAGCTTCAAATGTCGATTCGGTAAAGGAAATTACGCAATTGATCGCTGCTCAGAGGGCTTATGAAATGAATTCCAAGGTAATTCAAGCCGCTGATGAGATGGCTTCAATTGTCTCTAAGAATTTGCGTTAATTTGGGCCTTGGCCAGATAGATTTATGCGAGATGTCGATTAGCAAACTAACTAAGCTATATATAACCACCGTTTTTTATGTTTTTGGCTGTTTGTTTAGCGGAGGTGCTTTTGCCGCGCATGTTCGTTTTGTGGTTCCAACCGAGACGATACGCTATAAAGAACAAATAAACAAACATAGCTTAAAATATAAGATGTTTGCTATTAACCAGGATGCAGCGTCTCGTTATGTGTTGGATTTTAACCAAATAGAGGGCAAAGTAGCACGCGGACTTTTGCTGAAGGATCATCCAATACTGCTTTCTTCGCTTAAGGAACCAGTGCTTGTTGAACAAGGCAAATCAATAAAATTAATAGTGCGTGGCGCTAATCTTGTAATTACGGCTACTGGTGTACCTTTGCAGTCTGGATCGGTAGGGGATTATATAAAAGTACGTAACGTAGATAGTGGACGAACCGTTTCTGGAACCATTACTAAAGATGGTAGCGTAGAAGTTGGTGTAGAGTAAATTAATGTTTGTAATATTGCTAGATAAGCTAAGGACAATATATTTGCCTAAAGTTAGGTTGTTTTTTATTTTATGGCTGAGCGGCGCTTTTGTTTTTTCGGCTATTGATTTGCATGCCGATGAAATGTCAAAAGCTGCTTCGGCGTCGTCGATTGATTATTATGCTGCTGCAAAGGCTGATGCAGAAGCTTTGGGTTCTTTAGCAAAATCCGGACCTATGTATTATTCTGATTTAAATCGTCCAAGCAGTGTAGTAAGATTAAAAGATATTGCGAAGCTGCAAAGCGTGCGATCTAATCAGCTAGTTGGCTATGGGCTGGTAGTTGGACTAAACGGAAATGGGGATTCATTGCGAAACTCTCCTTTCACCGAGCAATCTATGCGTGCTATGTTAGAAAACCTTGGTATAAATGCACCTCCTGGCGCAACCCGAGCTAATAATGTGGCTGCTGTTATTGTTACCGCGGAATTGCCTCCTTTTGCTACTTCGGGATCTCGCTTAGATATCACTGTTTCTTCGCTGGGCGATGCTAAGTCTTTACAAGGCGGTAGTTTGGTTATGACGCCGTTATTGGGCGCAGATGGCAATACATATGCGATTGCTCAGGGCAATATAATAGTTTCTGGATTTAGCGCGAGCGGAGCAAATGCAAAAATTACACAAGGCGTACCTACTTCAGGGCGTATACCAAATGGTGCTACTATAGAGCGTGCTATTCCGGGTAATTTTAACGAAATGCCGCAGTTAATTTTGGCTCTGCAAGACGGTGATTTTACGACGGTTACCCGTATTTGCGATTTGATAAATATATTTTCAATGGCTCGCTATAAAGCAAAAGTTGCTAAGACGCGTGATGCAAAAACTTTAGTATTAAATAAGCCTCAAGATGTAACGGCTACACGTTTTATTGCAGAAATTGAAGGGCTACCAATTCCCGTAGATGAGGTTGCACGTGTTGTTGTGGATGAGCGGTCTGGTACTGTTGTTATAGGTGAAAAGGTACGTGTCTCTAGGGTAGCGATATCACATGGTAGCCTTACTGTAAAGGTAACAGAAGACCCCTTAGTTTCGCAGCCTCAACCTTTTGGTGAAGGACAAACAGTCGTTGTGCCTCGTACTAAAATGAATGTTAATGAAAGTACAAGCCAGATAGGAATATTCAGCGGTACAAGCTTAGATAAGCTAGTAAAAGGCTTGAATCAAATTGGTGTAAAGCCGAGTGATATAATAGCGATATTACAGGCTATAAAAACTGCTGGTGCTTTGCACGCGGATTTGATTGTTCAATAATGGGATCTGGTGTTAAGGAGAGCTATATGTGTATCGCTAACAGCTTGATAAGAATAATTGTTGGTTTATTATTAGGGACTGTCATTTGTAATGCTGCAGAGCCTGTAGCCGCACAAAATAAATCTACTCCAGAAATTTCAGAAACAAATTTGAAAAAAATGATTTTTGGCGATACATTGCAACTTAATGGCCAAAAGATCCATATAAAAGGTGCCCCAGCTTTGCCGCAGCCAGAGGGTTATGCGAAGCTTTCTACAGATCAAAAAGATGAAATAAAGCGTTTTTGTATGAATATGCGTTACCCTGCAGGTAGCGCGTATCTGAAATTACAAACAACTAAATTAAACAAACTTAAAAAAGATGTGGATGCGCGCATAGTTATATTGGAGGCTAAAACCAAAGAATATCAAGATTGGTTAGATAAACGCAATCAATTTTTGACAAATACCAAAGCCGCATTAATAAATATCATATCTAAGATGAAGCCGGACGCCGCTGCCGCTGAATTAGAAAAAATTGATGATCTAGCTGCAGCATCTATTATTATGAAGTTAAAGCCTGGCGGAGCTAGCGCTATAATGAATAATTTTTCACCTGAAAAAGCCGCAGAAATAACTGGAATAATGATTAGCGCGCAAAAATTGCCAGCAAAAAAATCACAAACTATTGTAAAATCTTCTGAGCACAGTGACGATGTGCCTCGTCCTTTAAGTAATAATTAGTGTGGCTATTTGTATTTAGCTTGCAATTTTCAAATTAGGCTTAATTATTTTATAATGAGTTATAATCGACGTTAAGGAGTGCATAATATTGCTAAATAAATCATTTAAAGTTTTAAATATAGGTTTGTGTTTGTTGATATCTGGTTGCTCCAGCTTTCATGATTTTAATAGTTTGCCAGAGTTATCGCCAGTGCGCTCAGATCTTGGTGCAACATCTGCGGCGCCTCAGGCGGCTGGTCCAGCTAATCCCTTTTTGGCGAATAACGCTTCACTTTTTAACGGCAGAGCCGTGAATTTTTATAAAGATCCACGAGCTATGCAGCCAGGTGATATTTTGACGGTCTTGATTTCAATAAATGATAGAGCTAGCATAAGTAATCAGACAAACGTAAAGAAAAATAGTAAATCAGATTATTCTATTGGTGGCGGCTATTCCTTTATGAAAAAATTAACTGGCAGCATAACAGGCTCTAGCGATAATCAGGCACAAGGCGACGGAAAAATTCAGCGCAATGAAGATATTAGGCTTTCTGTTGCGGCTATAGTGACTAAAGTTTTGCCAAATGGAAACCTTTTGATAAATGGTTCGCAAGAAGTGCGTGTGAATTATGAAATGCGGGTATTAAATGTTTCTGGTATTGTTCGCCCACAAGATATTGCTGGTAATAATACTATTTCCTATGATAAGATAGCCGAAGCTAGGATTTCTTATGGCGGTAGGGGCCGCATTAGCGAAGTACAACAACCGCCTTATGGGCAACAATTGATGAATAAAATTTCACCATTTTAGCAATGGTAAACATCGCGTAAAACTAATCGCTTAGCTATAGCGGTGGAGAGTATGTTTAAATATGAAAACAGGCGTATAGCATGGTAAAAGAAGCAGCAAAAAATGGCAGTCTTATAACACTTTTAGTAACGATTGTAGGGCTAAGTGTTACGGTGGGGCTAGCTGGTTGGTTTTTGGGAGCCTATTTAGGAGCAGATTTTTTCCCTGCGATGCGTAATAATCAGGAGACGTCTAAGGTAGGCGGTGTTGCTTTGGATGCCGGAGAAGAAGCTTTTAGCAAACGCCTTTTTTTGCTGCCACCTATTATAACAGATATAGCTGCTAAAGAGTTAACAGATAACCACAAAATTTGGATTCGTTTGCGTGTAGGCGTTGTGCTTAAAATCGGTGGGGGCGGTCTTGATAGGCGCACCGTTAGCGAAATTACAAATAACTTTTTAAGCTACATAAGAACCATGACTTTACGTGAGTTGCATGGTGCTATTGGTTTAAGGCATTTAAAAGAAGATTTACTCGAGCGAGCGAATGTGCTATCAAATGGAAGAGTAGCAGCAATTGTTATACCAACTTTTGTTGTTGAATAATTTTTATCTTTTCCGGCTGTTATTAATAAGGTCTGGCTTTTTGTGCTTGTTATGAAAAAAATCTTTTTAGCCTTTTTATTGTTTGTGGGTAGCGCCAATTGCCTTTTTGCCGCTGATTTTGCTGTGAATAAAATGCAATCATTGCCTGTCATGGTTGCTGCTAATGACAGTTTTTCAATTACGGATCTATTAAATCAGGGTGACAAAGCGAGTGCCAATGCTGCTAATGCTTCTACAACTAGTCGTATTGTAGAGATATTCGGCGCTCTTACAGTACTATCGTTGGCTCCCGGGTTGCTTATGATGGTAACAAGCTTTACAAGGTTTGCGATAGCTTTTTCGCTATTGCGTTCTGGGCTAGGGCTACAAACAGCGCCAGCAAATATGGTTTTGATATCTTTAGCTCTTTTTATGACTTTTTATGTTATGGCGCCTACTTTTAACAAGGCTTGGACACAAGGTGTTCAGCCTTTAGTAAATAATCAAATAACTGAGCAGGCTGCCATTACGGCTATTTGTGAACCATTTCGGGATTTTATGATGTCGCAGGTAAGAGAAAAAGATTTACAGCTTTTCGCTAGCTTGGCTGATAGTTCTTTTAATTATGATAAGGCTAAAAAAGTTGACTTTAGAATTTTGATACCAGCTTATATGATTTCTGAGCTGCGGCGTGGTTTTGAAATTGGGTTTTTGATAGTACTACCTTTTTTGGTAATAGATTTAGTGGTCGCTACTTTAACTATGTCTATGGGAATGATGATGCTGCC